>JABMQX010000140.1 GCA_013203085.1 bacterium
GCCTCCGTTGGAGGAGGTTGAGCGCTAACCTTGCCGGCGCCGTCAGCAGATAGGGGGAAGGAGAATCCGTATCCGGGCGCCACTCGCTACCCAAAGAATATCCGAGCAGCCTCGTACTGTTTCGGGTCAACAGTCCTCAGCTTCTTGACCCGTCTGAGGTCAACCGCGACGAATTTTGTCCCGCGGAGGCCCACCATTTTCCCGAACTCTCCTGCGTCGGCGAGCTCCACCGCCCTCGCGCCGAACCACAAGCCGAGATACCTATCGTACGCAGTAGGCGTGCCCCCCCTTTGAAGATGTCCGAGGACGACCGTTCTCGTCTCGAACCCAGTCCGCTTCTCAATCTCTTCAGAGATAATCCCTCCGAGACCGCCCAGCCGAACGTGCCCGAATTCGTCTCTGGGATATTCCTTGCTGACGAAATCCCCCCCCAGCGACGCTCCCTCTGCAACCGCGACGATGCTGAAATCTCGCCCCCGCTTGTGTCTTTGCTTGATGATATCGCAGACCTCTTTCATCGTCATTTCCACTTCCGGGATCATGATCACATCCGCCCCGCCAGCCAGACCCGCGTGCAGCGCGATCCAGCCCGCGTGCCGCCCCATCAGTTCAACCACCAGAACTCTATCGTGCGACTCAGCGGTCGTGTGCAACCGGTCAATCGCCTCCGTGGCGATGTTGACTGCCGTATCGAAGCCGAACGTCCTGTCCGTACCCGAAAGGTCGTTATCAATCGTCTTTGGAACGCCGATGGTGTTGAGCCCTTCTTGAAACAGCTTGTAAGCCGCCCCGAGCGTATCGTCGCCCCCGACGCATATCAATCCGTCGAGCTTCAATTCCCTGTAGTCTTTCTTGACCTTCTGAATGTCCCCCTTCGACTTGCACGGATTCGTCCTCGAGGTCCGAAGCATGGTTCCACCTCTGTGCAGAATCCCGGAGACAGCGTCACGGTCGAGCCGCATCACGTCCTTCTCAATCATCCCCGCCCATCCTCTTCTGATTCCGACAATTTTGTGATTCAGCGAGATGGCTTTCCGAACCGCCCCCACCAGAACTGCGTTCAGACCCGGACAATCTCCTCCTCCAGTCAGGATACCAAACCTTTTCACTTTCGACTTCATTCCCTCTACCTTTGCTTGGTTCGTGTTCCAAGGAGCCGAGAGCCTTCACCCGCTCTTTGCTCAGCGTCGTGGCCCTTGACCCCATTGCCTCTGCGGTGAGCTTTCGTTCTTTCCTCAGCCGCGGTGTTCTTTCTATCAGGGGCCTTCTAAGCGCTCTCCTCTTCACCCTCCGGCGTGGGCGCACCTTTCTCTTTGCCTTGTTTCTCCTGCACCGCCTCCCTGCTGACGGTTCTCATGACAAATACTTTCACCTGATGCACGTTCGCCAACCCGAAGAAATCCTGAATCTGATTCTTGATCGTTTTCTGGATTTTCGCGGTCGTGGACTGAATATTCTTGTCGTCCCAGAGAACCACTTTCATCTCCACACCAACCCCGTCATCCTTCGGCTCAATCGTCGGTGTTGCATCCTTCACCTCCCAAAACGACTTCGCCACTCGCTTCACGAAATCCTCGATGGCGCTGACGGCGATAATGACCTCCCCGTCCTGACCGTCAAAGGAGATGCAATCCTCCTTTTTTGTAGCGAGATACTGGGCGGAAATGAACGCGAGCCCGATAATCATAGCAACAACGCCCACGAACTTTCCCCAGAAGCTCTGAATGAAGCTGTCAACGCTGACAGTTTCGAAGCTCGCTTTCTTGGAAATGACGAAGAATGCCCCTCCAACTATGAAAACAATGGTGTACAACACCACGCAGCATAGCGTGATTACCTTGAAGACGTTGCTGAAGTAACTCATTGCTCGTTCTCCTTGTTTTCCTTCTTTTCGGAAGGTGTTCCCTCTTCTTCCATTGCCTCTGCCTCCTCGACAAGAGGCTCGACCGTTGCGGGAGAACGCATCCCCTGAACCGTAACGTTCACCGCCCGAACGTACTTGCCGGTCGTTTCCTCCACCGCTTCTCTGATCTTCGCCTGGATATTTGCCGCCACCTCCGGGATGTTGATGCCGTAGTTGAGGACGACGGCGACGTCAATCACAACCTCCTGGTCGTTCGTCTCGACCTTTATTCCCTTGCTGGCGCCCTTTCTTCCGAGGATTCCGCTGGCGATCTTGCCCGGAACAGATGCCAGTCCTTCGATCTCCGACAGAGCCGTTGCTGCGATAGTTATGATAACATCGTCGCTGATCTTCGTAGCGTCGTCGTGGTCCGCCTCCTCGATCTCCGGTATTTCGTACTTATCCTTATTCTGCTTCTCTTCACTCATTTTTCCTCTCCGCCCCCCTGTGGCTGCCCCGGTACGTTTCCCCTATTCCAATAACTCCTCAACGAGGTTCATCCGATAATCACCCCTTGCAAACCTGTTGTCCTCAATGATGCGGCGGAGGAATGGGATCGTCGTCGGCACGCCTTCGATAACCATCTCGTCCAGCGCTCGCCGCATGGTGGTTATCGCCTCCTCGCGGTTTTTTCCGTAAGCAATCACCTTCGCAAGAAGGGAGTCGTAAAAGCTCGGGACCGTGTACCCGGAGTAAAGGTGACTGTCAACCCTCACGTTTGGCCCCCCAGGCGGGATGTATAAGTTCACCCGCCCGGACTGCGGCATAAAACCCCTGTCAGGGTCTTCCGCGTTTATCCGGCACTCTATCGCTGCCCCTCTCCGTCGGACACCTTTTTGCTCTATGCTCAGCTCCTCCCCGGACGCTATCCTCAATTGCTCCTTAATAATGTCCACCCCGGTGACCATCTCCGTCACCGTATGCTCAACTTGCACACGCGTGTTCATTTCAATGAAGTAGAAGTTCCCCCGGCCATCCACCAAGAATTCCACAGTCCCGGCACTCACATAACCCGCTTCCTGGGCAATTCTTCTTGCCATGCGACATATCTTCTTTCTGACGTCGGCGGAGATCGCTGGCGACGGCGATTCCTCCACTAACTTCTGATGTCGCCGCTGAACCGTGCAGTCCCGCTCCCCGAGGTGAATGATATTTCCCTTGTTGCCGGCGAGTATCTGAACCTCCACATGGCGAGGGTGCTCGATATATTTCTCAACGTAAACGTCGGGCGACCCGAAAGCGGCTTCTGCTTCCGACTGTGCGGTCGTCAAGGCGGTTGCCATTGCCAGGTCGTTGTGGGCAATCCTCATCCCGCGTCCCCCACCGCCAGCAGAGGCTTTGACGATCACCGGGTAACCGATCTCCTCCACCACCTTTAGCGCTTCGTTCTTATCTTTGACTACACCTTCGCTTCCCGGAACAATAGGAACGCCCGCCTTTTTCGCCATTTCCCGAGCCAGCGATTTGTTACCCATTTTAGTTATCGATTCCGGGGACGGCCCGATGAACTTAATACGGCAGCTCTCGCAGATTTCCGCGAAATGGGCATCTTCGGCAAGGAAGCCGTAGCCGGGGTGTATCGCTTCGACGTTCGCTATCTCAGCCGCCGTAATGATTGACGGGACGTGCAGATAGCTCTCCGCACTGGGACTGTTGCCGATGCATATCGCATCATCCGCGAGTCGAACGTGCAGGCAATCGCGGTCGGCCTTTGAATAAACCGCCACCGTCTTTATCCCAAGCTCCTTGCAGGCTCTCATAATCCGAACCGCAATCTCTCCTCTATTGGCGATCAGCACCGTCTCAAACACGCCTTAATCCTTCTTTATCCGGAAAAGAGGTTGATCGTACTCCACCGGCTCCCCATTGGAAACCAGTATCTCGGTTATCGTCCCGTTCATCTCCGCAGGGATCTCGTTCATCACTTTCATTGCCTCGATAATGCACACAATGTCGTTCTCTTCCACCTTTTGTCCCACGGTCACATAGGGGGGAGAATCGGGAGAGGAAGCCGCGTAGAATGTCCCTACCATCGGCGAGACGATCACCTCGGTATCCTCGGCTGTTTTCGGTTCCTCTCCTGCCGATTCTGGCAAGGGGAGGTTCTGCGCCATGATCGTTGGCATTGTCGCCGCTGGAGTGACCACCATCGGCTGAGCCTTTTTCAGGGCGATCCGAAAGCCCTCCTTCTCCAACTCAAACTCCACCAAGTTGTTCTCTTCCATCAAGTTGACGATCTTCTGTATCTCTTCCAAGTCCATCACATTTCTCTCCTCAACGACGTTAGGAGAACCGATTTCCTTCGCCCCGTCTGCTGCCCTCTTCATCCCTCACGTCAGATGCAAAGGCGAGGCCCCTTCGGAGAAGTCGAAAGCACCTCACACCCCTCCTCCGTCACCAGCACATCGTCCTCTATTCTCACCCCGCCCCATCCGGGAATATAGACCCCCGGCTCGACAGTGAACACCATTCCCTTCCGGCACTTCCCTTCACTTCGACTGGAAATGCGAGGTAGCTCGTGAACGTTCAGACCGATCCCGTGTCCCAGCCCGTGCCCGAAATTCTTCCCGTATCCTTTTGATGAGATAACTTGTCGAGCCGCCGCATCTATCGAAGCGAGATTGACGCCAGGCTTTATTCTTTCAATTGCCGCTCGTTGCGCGTCGAGAACAATGTCATATATTTCCTTCTCTCTCGGCTTCATGTTACGAGACAGCCACATCCGTGTCAAGTCAGCATGATACCCTTTCAACGAAGCCCCCCAATCAATCAGTACCATATCGCTCGCTTTCAATTTCCGATTAGAACTCGCATAGTGCGGCATGGAACTCCGTTCCCCAAAGGCAACGATCGGCCGAAAACCCGCCTCACCCCCGTTTCGCTTGAAAAAGACCTCCAGTTCCGCCGCCACATCCTTTTCGCGGACCCCTGGCTCCAAAAACGCCCGTATCTGCCTCAAAGCCTTTTCCGTCAACTTGACCGCTTTCCTGATCCGGGCGACCTCTTGTTCCTCCTTGATCATTCGGAGCTTCTTCACCGAGTCCTTTAGCGGGACTAAACTCTTTTCTCCGATTTTCTCAGCCAACCCAAGATAATCGGCGTGGGGCAGCGCTCTTGACTCAAACCCCAGCCGCCGGATTTTCCGCTTCTTGGTCTCTCTTCTAACGTCCTCGAAATGCTCGTGGGATACCAGGATCACTTCATCGGCGGCAACCTCCTTTTGGGCGGTCTCTATGTACCTGGAGTCGGTGAAGAAAACAGTTTCCTTCAGGGTCACCAATAGCAGGGCGAAGGAGCCGTTGAAGCCAGCAAGATACGCTATATTTGTCAGGTCCGCAACCAGCAGCGCGTCCACTTTTTCCCTGTCGATTGCCCGGCGCATCCGCCTGATCCGCTTCTCGAAACCCATTTCTCTGTGCCCCTACAAGCCTCCCTCCGAGCACCGTTGCCCGTTCCCTGCTCGGAGACGAGGTCCTGCGCTCACCTCATTCTTTCCTTTTGCCAAACTCCTTTGCCGCTTCAAACCCAAGATAGTAGCTCGTTTCTCCGAAACCCGAGACCGTGCCGATAACCACATCCGAGATCAACGATTCTTGCCGAAAGGATTCCCTCTTGGCGGGATTCGAGAGATGCACCTCTATCGTCGGAATGTTCGCAGCGATCAGCGCATCGCGAATCGCCACACTCGTATGCGTGAAAGCCGCCGGATTAATCACGAGGGCGTCAAACTGCCCCCTCGCCTTTTGAATCCTTTCGACGATCTCCCCTTCGTGATTCGATTGATAAAAGACAACCTCCACCCCGGTTTCTCTCGCCTTGTCCCGGACTCGGTCGTTAATCTGTTGGAGGGTCGTCCCCCCATAAATGGAGGGTTCCCTCTCTCCCAGCAAGTTCAGATTGGGGCCGTTTACGAATAGAATACGCATCTAATTCCCTCTTTCTTTCCACAAATGCTGTCAACCGCGATATTTCTTCAATTATACCCTGTTGAAGCGGCGTGTAAAGCCCTTTTGCCCGATGGTGCCTTTCTGAGCTGGATTGAGAGGACCGAATTCTGAAGGACAGCCTAAGCGATGATGTGATTCCCCTTGGCTAATCTCACTGCTGTTGACATTACGCTTTTGCAGACAGGACCATGCTTCAAACCGACGCCGACCAACATCGGGTTTCGCTGGAGGATGTCTCCCTCACCGGCTCGGAGGCAGGATTCCCGCGACACAGCCAGGAAGGGGAGCCGGGAGTACACCTTCACCGTTCCTCCTTTTGAATTGGCGGTTCTTCATCAGCGAATGGCAGGAAGCTCTGCACTGGATCGGTGAAACGCTTCACCGTCTTCCATCTGAGTCTGACGCAATCGGGAAAACACGACCCTTTTTCGTAACAGGCACGCAGGAATTTCTGCGTCTTTTCATCGGAGGGATACCCCGAACCGAAATCCCCCAATCGGTCCCTCAGCTCCGCAATTACCTCATCCCTCCGCACCTTGGCGACGATGGATGCCGCTCCGACGACCACGTATGTGGCGTCCGCGCGATTTTCAGCGACGATTCTCGGGCAGTCCCCGCGAAGCCCCCTTTTGACGTGGTCGCAGAACGCCTCAATGCCTTTCTTTCCGGCGACAGGGGCATCGAGATACACTATATCCGCCTTTGCTTTTGAAATGATTCGTCTGAATCGCCATATCTCCAGTAGGTTCAGATTGCGTTTCTCAATTTCCGACGGTGTGATCTCCTCGATGAAAACGCCGCGAGCCACAGCCGCGATCTTCCGCGCGAGTTCTTCTCTTCTGGCGGGTGTGAGGGCCTTTGAATCCGTCACGCCAGCCGCCTTCAGTTCTGCGATAGTCTGCTCCTCGAGGAGAACGCCGCAGACCACCATCGGGCCGATGACGCACCCTCTGCCCGCCTCATCAATGCCGAGAATCATCTCCTCCCTTTTCATCCATCGCCACCTGAAAGCAGGTCTCTTCTCTTCTTGTATCGCCCGGGG
Organism: bacterium; assembly: GCA_013203085.1. Classification (GTDB taxonomy): domain Bacteria; phylum Auribacterota; class JABMQX01; order JABMQX01; family JABMQX01; genus JABMQX01. The sequence goes on from JABMQX010000140.1 coordinate 6,893, forward strand.
TCTGTATTATTCTCCATCGTCGCTATCTCCTACGACCGCTCTCCAAGATTGTTATCATCGAATTACCATAGCATACCTTGACAGACCGCCAAAAGTATCTTGAGCGAACAACGTCCCTTCGGCTAAAATCGCCGCGACTAACTGTCCCCCTCTCTGGCTCCGTTGGAAAAGAGGTTATCCATGTCAAGATTGCGGCACCGGCGATTTCTGCTCATCTTGCTTTCCGTGGCTGTAATCGGCCAGTGGGGATGCCGCCGAGCAGAAGAGAAAGGAACGCCGAGCAGGCAGCGAACCCGCTACAAGGTCGTTCTCGACCCCGGACACGGAGGAGTAGATAGCGGCGCCTCACTGAACGGAGGCCAGCCGGAGAAAGTTCTTGTTCTCGACATAGCTCTCGAGGTGGAGCGTCTGCTCAAGGAAAGGCGTTTCAGCGTTATCCTGACTCGGAGGAGCGACCAATATGTCTCCCTGTGGAAAAGAGCGAAGATCGCAAACGATGACCACGCCGACCTATTCGTGAGCATTCATGCCAATTCCTGTAACGACGACAGAGCCAGCGGCTTCGAAATCTATTATGCTGAAAACGGAAGAGAATCCGAAAGCCTCCAAGCTGCCCGGTTCATCCAGCAATGTCTCAAGAGAGCCACCGGCGCGAAAGACCGAGGCATAAGAAAGCACCCTTACTTGGTCATCTCGCAGACGAAATGCCCATCGCTCCTTGTGGAGGTGGGTTATCTTTCCAATCCCCGGGAGGCAAAGCTCCTCTCCCGGCGCTCCTACAGGAGAAAAGTTGCCGAGGGAATTGCCAAAGGCATCATCGCTGCCGTCAGAAAGCGTGGTTGAGCGATGCTAACGATGGCAACGTGACGGGCAAGCAGCCACACTCCGCGCCCTCTGCGATGGAGAAGGTCAAAGCAAAAACGTCTAAACGCAGAGAATGCAGAGATTACAGCAAATCGCCCGTCGCGGGTCAGAGCTCAATGCCATTGCGCATCTTGAATGAGCGGACTGTGTTGGACATGAGCATGGCGATGGTCATCGGGCCGACCCCTCCCGGCACGGGGGTAATCTTCGAGGCGATGTCCTTCACCCCATCGAAATCAACGTCGCCCACGAGGCGATAGCCGCTCTTCCTCGACTCGTCCGGTATCCTATTGATGCCCACGTCTATGACCACCGTGCCCGATCTCACCATGTCGGCGGTGATTGCTCGGGCCCTGCCCATAGCCGCAACCAAGATATCTGCCGACCGGGTCACCTCGGCAAGATTCTTCGTCCGTGAATGGCAGACGGTGACCGTGGCGTTTGCGCCCGCTTTCTTCTGCATGAGGAAGGCTGCGAGGGGCTTGCCGACTATGTTGCTTCTTCCGACAATGACCACATGCTTTCCTTCGATCTCCACACCGCTGCGAAGGAGAAGCTGCTGTATTCCGAGAGGCGTGCAGGCAACGAAAAGCTCTCTGCCCCACAGGAGGCGACCAAGATTCAACTTGTGAAATCCATCCACATCCTTGGCAGGCTCTATCAGGGAGACCATCGCGTCCTCGTCCAGGTGATCGGGCAGTGGCAACTGAAGGAGAATCCCGTCAATCTTTTCATCAGCATTCAGTTCTTCAATCCTTTTTCGCAGCCGCTCCTCTGGGGCATCCTTTTCGAGAAGGGATTCCTCCGAAAAAACCTTTAATTCCTCACAAGCCCTCCTCTTGTGACGCACGTACACCTTCGACGCCGGATTGTCTCCAACGAGTATCACCCCCAATCCGGGCGCTCTGCCCACCTTTTCCGTTAGGGACTCAACTTCCGCTTTTAACTCCCCTCTGATCGCTTCAGCGATCCTCTTGCCGTCAATAATCTCACCCATGATGCCTTTCCTCAAAATTGCGGTTCCGTAGCCTACCTCACTTCAGAAGAACCTTTACTGCAAAGTCTTCAGAGGCGCCAGAGTGCCTGGAAAGAATTAAGCTTTGTCTCAGGCTATCGAGTTCTCGTCCTGTCTCTGCTCTTTTTGCCGTAAACGTGTTCCTCCCTCATTGCCACAGGTGATTCTATACAAATTGGAGCGACCACTCACAGCATTTTTCGCGCGACCGGCCGATTTCTCACAGACACTCCTATCGAAGCTTCTGCCTGCTCGTCTCATGGATGCGGCTGCGTCTTGCCTGCGCCCTTGCCCGCATGCGCGCAGCAGCCCCGGCAGCACGTTGGCCCCAAGGGTACCCTTACCGGCGAAGTTCCGAACCGGGCTCATGCGGATTCAAGACGCTCTCAGAGCTTTCGAGGTAGCGGCTCGACGGCTCGCACGTTCGCGAGATCAGAGGCGCCGCACGACCATAAAAGAGGATAAGCCATGCAAGGATCTCATGTAACAAAGCGCCGATTCAATAAGCCACGTAACCCTCGACTCATAAAGGAGATGAGCTAAAGGAGAGGAGAGAAGAGGGGCGATTGGACAGGTAAAGTCGAGCATAATGGAGAAAACGCGGTTCGCAGGCTCGTAATCAACGATGGATGACTCTGTTAGGAATGCCTTCGTGTTACCAATCCGGGGATCTGATTTTTACTTGTTACAGGATACTTCTTTTCGGCTGGCATTTCGTCCTCGCCAAGCCCGGAATCCCCAGCGATTTCCCCGTCTTTCGGTTTCTGTGTTCCCCCCGGACACGCCAATGATGTTATGCATAACCGGGTTCCCACCACGTGCCGCGGGATGACTCGGGTTCTTGTTCGCGGGTCATGTCGGCTTACTTGGTTGCTGCGGATTCTTCGACCCCGCCCTGGCGGGGCAGGAAGTTCTCCATCACCCACACTTCGGTTCTCCGTTCGATGACCTGAAAAGTGAGATTTCGCCCGTCCGGATGCACGCGAGTCCCAACAACCCAGGGCCTTTTTTTCCATGCCCAAAGCTTTCGCGGCTCTCCGCCTTCAGCGGAAATCCGCCACAGCGTGAGGGTGTTGTCATCCTGCTTAGTGAAGAGTACGTCCTGACCATCGGGCGTCCAGGCAATGGGGCTGAGGCCCCGAATCAGTGTCTTGCGTTCTCCGCCTTCCGCAGGCATGATCTTTATGGCCCACGGCCGGTCCGTCTTATCTTCCCTCATGCAAAAGGCTAAATTCTGCCCGTCCGGCGACAGGTCCCAGAAGGGAAACACCGTTTCACCGCCGATACCCGTCCCAAGGAGTTCTTTTTCACGGCCGGTTTCGAGCTCCCTGACCACGAGCGACCTTGTCTGCGAAGCGCCGTCCAGGCGCGTGTAGAAGAGTCTTTTTCCGTCGGGAGACAGCTCAGCCGGGCCAATCCTCCCCTTTTCGCTCCTTAGCAAAACGGTACGATCGCCTGTTTGTGCGTCGGTCTTGTAAACGACTTGCGGGGACTCCTTTCCAAAACCTGAGGCCAGTAGAAATCGGCTGTCGGGAGACCAGCGAAGCCCATTAAAGTGCGGAAGCTTTCCATCCAGTTCCCGCTCCTGGCCGGTTTTCACAGACCGGATGTGGATAATTTGCGATTTGCTGTCACGCGGCCGCGTACAATAGGCGAGGTACTTGCCGTCCGGTGACCAATCCGGTGCTCCCTCGGTGCCTGTATAGCCGACCGGCTTAGGGGAAGACAGAACCTTGCCCGTCTCGAGGTCGAGCGCGGCAAGGTAGACGCCATAGGAGCGGTGCCCAAGGGCGTAGTAGAAGGAGCCGCCCCGTGTGAATCCAATGGGTGAGGCATCGCCCATGGGGGCCTTAACCGATTCGGGGAGGCCAGATGGTTCGCCGCGCGCAACTTGCAGGACCCATCCATCCCAGCTCTCCATACGGTCGCTGGTGAAGAAGATGCGCCTTCCGTCCGGTGTCCAGCCCATCAACTTATCATCCGCGGGGTGCTGAACCAACGGAATCTCCCGGTTGTCCTCAATGGCAAACGCGAAAATGTCTCGCTTCGATGCCCCCTTTTCCTGCGGAAGCTCATACGCGATGTAACGCCCATCGGGCGAGAGGTCGACTCTTCCCGGCTCACCATCATCGAAGGTCTTGACCACGCGCATGGAACCGTCTTCCGTGGAGACCCACACAATTTGGCGGGGCTTGTCCTTTACCGCGAAGGTGCCGAGAACCCGCTTGCCGTCCGCAGACCACGCGGCAGGCTGGAACCACTCTTTTTTCTCGAGCTGGCGCACGACTCGATTTCCGGGGCCATCCAGTCCTACGATGCGGAGGTCGTAAGCACCTCTTTCGGAATTCCACCAGAGGAATGCCACCCTTTTGCTGTCGCGGGATATGGCAGAATCCTCGGCGAAATCACCGGACTCCTCCCAGGAGGCCTTGCCTGTCAGGGGCCGTTCATTTCCCGTGGCAAGCTCGCGGAGCACAAGATTGCCCGTGTCCCAGTCAACGTCGCACATATACTTGCCATCGGGTGAAAGGCTCATGTAATCCCCGGATTCCATCTTCACCTCCCGGAGCGTCATGCCGGGCGAGGGCTTTGCAGCGGCGACGTCCGGGGATTTTCCCCCTTTGGCGTTGCAGAGGGACACGCAGCCGAGCACAACAAGCAGAATGAGTCCCAGAGGCGACCATCGGTACGACTTCTTTTTGAACCGTGCAATCATAGTGATCCTCCTTTTTAATTGGGATTTGGTTTCTAAGATTCCCGCCATTCCGGGCAGGCGTTGGGCTCGGGAAAAGCGGTCCAGAAGATCAACAATGGTTCTCCCGTAAGCCTGTGGCTCGCGGCTCTCCGTACGGGACAGAACCAGGGCATCGCAGGCCAATTCCCTGTCTGACCGCATGCGATAGAAGGCCACCCACACCAATGGATTGAACCAGTGCAAAACCTGGAGCAAACTCATCAACCATCCCTGGTAGATGTCGAACCTCTTCAGATGCCCCAACTCGTGCAGGAAGACGTATCGCAGCTCCTGTTGACTCAGGGCTTCGATCATTTGCTTGGGCAGCAGCAGGCGCGGCCGCACAAACCCAAAAAGAGCAGGGCTTCTGACCTTATCTGTTATCACCAGACCCACGATGGTTCGTATGCCCATCTCCCCCTTGCAGTCTTCCAGCAGATCGAGGGTCTTCTGGTCGGTGGAAGGACGTTCGCGCTTGACGATCCTCCAGAGATTGAAGTTGCTTGCGAAAACATAGGCCCCCAGAACCAGCGCCCCTGCCAGCCAGATCAATGGCAGCATATCAGCCACGCGAACAGGGGCGGGTCTTGAGCCCGCCAAGGGTAGGCCTTCTTCGCGCATCTCCGGTGCTGCCGTTACTGTCTGGGCGGAGTCTTCCGCAACCCCAACAGTGGGTGCCACCGTAGATTCAGTTGTGCCCCTGCGCGGAGCATCTGACTCAAAGCTGTCATCCGCAACCCCGCCTTGCGGGGCGTATTTTATCTGTCCCTGCCGGACCGACCGGGGAACCAGATTGAACATGCTTACCGGGCTGGGGGGCTTCCACGGCATAGCCATGCATATCAATAGCAGCAGCCAAAGAGAGTTGTGCCAGC
>JABMQX010000012.1 GCA_013203085.1 bacterium
GCGCCCCTGAGATATTAAGGTCGTCGTCGAGGGCGGAGGTGAAGCTCTGTCTTGCCATTTCGATCCGCTCTGCAACGTCGCCCGCGCCTTCCGAGGAATCAGCGTCATCCAGCTTCGCCAAAAAGTCGTCAATCCGCTGGAGGCCGTTCTTGGCCGATTCCAAACCCTCAAACGTGAAGTTGAGCTGTTGACGGTAATGGCAGCTCATCAGGAGATACCTTATCTGGCGTCCGGTGTAGCCCTTGCCAAGAAGGTCCCGCAGCGTGTAGAAATTCCCGAGCGATTTCGACATTTTCCGTCCTTCAACGATAAGATGGGCGGCGTGGAGCCAGTAGCGAACGAACTGCTTGCCGGTGTATGCTTCCGACTGAGCAATTTCGTTGTCGTGATGGGGAAAAATATTGTCAACACCTCCGGTGTGAATGTCGAAAGTCTCCCCCAGATACTTCATTGACATAGCGGAGCACTCGATATGCCAGCCCGGCCTTCCTTTCCCGAAGGGGCTTTCCCAGAACACGTCCCCATCCTCTTCATCCCACGCTTTCCATAGAGCAAAATCGCCTACCGACTCCTTATCGTACTCGTCCGTGTTCACAGTGACGCCCGGCCGCAGGAGGTCAGGCGAAATGTGGGCCAGCTTCCCGTAATCCTCAAACTTGTCTATCCGGTAATAGATCGAGCCGTCCTCGCCCTTGTACGCGTAATCCTTTTCCAGGAGGCCCGAAACGATCTCTATCATTTCGGCGACGTGCTCTGTCGCCCGAGGATAGAACTCCGCCCGCTCGATATGCAGTGTGTCAATATCCTCAAAGAACGCCCGAATGTACTTCTCCGTATGCTCTGCCAGCGAGATGCCTCCCTTTCGAGAATCCCTGATCGTCTTGTCGTCAACGTCCGTCAGATTCATGACCTGAATCACTCGATAGCCCCGGTACTTCAGATACCTCCTCAGGATATCCTCGAAGATGTAGCTTCTGAAATTGCCGATGTGCGCGTTGTCGTAAACCGTAGGCCCGCAGGTGTACATTCGCACTTCTCCTTCTTCGAGGGGGACAAACTCCTCCTTCCTGCGCGCCATAGTGTTATGAAATGTCAAAGCCAACGCTCATCCTCTCCTTTCCGATGCCTCGGGAGGTCTTCATCCTATTTCCTGCAATCCTACCACCCGACATTTTTCGTGGCAAGACGTTCTTTCGGAGGAAGGCTGCGGAGGGGCCCGGACCGCTCCTTGACTCCCGCAATTTGCTATCCTAAAACACTGGCCATGGGAGGAACAAGACCAAGCCAACCCCATGCCACTGAGACGCAGACACACACCCGATTACAGAGGCATCGCAGCGGGTTCTCCATTTCTGTTGATAAAGCCGGCCGACTTCAGTATCCTCGTTCATCATGCTTCTGTTTGCGCATGGGACGTTCTTTGCAGAAGCAGGCTATCATGGAAACGTGTCGCCTTCAGGCGATCGTTGAGCACGGCGACGGCGGCTCTTATGTGGCCGATCTGCTTGCTCCGCCGGTTGCCGTACGCAAAGCAGAACTTTCGAGGAATCGCTGGAGAACACCCGCAGCCAAGGGACACGCAAAACAGGTAAGCCAGTCCCCTTCCGCCACGATAAGGAGATAGAGCCATGTATCGAGAAAAACCCATCACACGCCGCAGTTTTGTCAAGGGAATAGCGGCGGCCATCGCTGCGCCGCACATCATCCCTGCATCCGCCCTGGGGCGCGACGGAACCGTAGCTCCCAGCAACCGTATCACGCTGGGCTTTATTGGCACTGGCGAACATGGGGTGGGCCGGAACCTCAGGAGATTCCTCGCGGAGCCCGACGCTCACGTCCTCGCCGTTTGCGATGTGGATTCCACCCCGCGTGAAGGCGCCAAGAGAATCGTCGAAAAGCACTACGCCGAGGCGATGTCCAGGGGGACATATAAGGGCTGTGCAGCGTACAATGATTTTCGCGAAATTGTTGCTCGCAAGGACATTGACGCCGTGATGAACTCCACACCGGACCACTGGCACGTCATCCCCGCCGTGATGGCCGCCAAAGCCGGCAAGGATGTCATGTGCGAGAAGCCGCTGACGTTGACCGTCGCCGAAGGCCGCGTCCTTAGCGACACGGTGAAGCGCCATAACCGCATCTTCCAGACTGCCTCGGAAAATCGCTCGGTGGACGTGTACCACCGGATGTGTGAACTGGTTCGCAACGGCCGCATCGGCAAGCTCAAGAAGATGCGCGTAACATTGCCCAGGGGACACTCCATTCGTCCCGCCAGCATGGAATTCGGTCCGCCCCCGAAGGGCTTCGATTACGACATGTGGCTCGGACAGGCGCCGAAAGCGCCTTACTGCGCCGCCCGGTGCCATTGGAATTTTCGCTGGATTCTCGATTACTCGGGCGGTCAGTTGACCGATTGGGGCGCGCACATTATTGACCTCGCACAGTGGGGGAACAACACCGAACACAGCGGCCCCGTCGAGGTCGAGGGAAAAGGCGTTTTCCCAAAAGGTGGACTGTATAACACGGCAACGGACTACAACATCAATTACAAATATGCTAACGGCGTCGAGCTCAACGTTTCCTCCAGTCAGCCCGGCATCCGATTCGAGGGGACTGAGGGATGGATTGACAATTTGGGTTGGAGGGCGGGATTGCGAGCGAATCCCAAATCCCTCCTCGATTCCAAGATCGGCCCCGATGAGATACATCTTTACACCTGCCCCGGCGGCGAGCAACGCAATTTCCTCGATTGTGTCAAGTCTCGCAAACCATGCTATGCGCCGGCAGAAATCGGCCACCGGACTATCACCATCGCCCACATCGGCAACATTGCCATGATGCTCGGTCGAAAACTGAAATGGAATCCGGAGACGGAACGCTTCGTCAACGACCCGGAGGCTGACAAAATGTTGAGCAGACCGATGCGTGAACCGTGGAAGCTGTAACAGAATCCAAAAAGGAGCTTAGGAAGAAAACATGATCTCGACAAAAACCTTCGCCGCCATTCTCCTGTCCATCGGTTGCCTCTGCCTATCCGCGAGAGGCCTGGCAGCGGGAACGCACAATGTTTCAAAAGAGAAAGGGCTGACCAACCCCTTCTTTGCCATGGACACCGGCACGAAAGACGCCAAGCATCAAACAGCAGAAGCGCAAGCGGAAATGCTGAAGGAGTTGGGGTACGCGGGAATAGGATACGGGGGATTCGGCGGGCTCTCTGAAATGCTCGAAGAGCTGGACAAAAACAGCTTGAAAATGTCTGCCGTTTATACCGGGGCGTGGATAGACGCCAACAAGCCGAAATACGACCCGCAACTGAAACAGTCGATAAAGCTGCTCAAGGGCCGCGACACGATCATTTGGCTTTTCATCCAGAGCGAAGAGCACGCGTTGTCATCGCCCACAGGCGACCCTCTCGCAGTCGAAATCATAAGAGACATAGCGGACGTGGCTCATGAGTCGGGACTAAAAGTGGCTCTTTACCCTCACACCGGCTTTTGGCTGGAGCGGGTAGAAGACGCAGTCCGCCTTGCGAAGAAAGCAAACCGAAGAAATGTGGGAGTGACCTTCAATCTCTGCCACTGGCTAAAAGTTGACAGCGAAAAAAACATGAAGCCGTTAATGAAGCTGGCCATGCCTTACCTTTTCGTCGTGGCCATCAACGGCGCCGATAGTGGCGGAGACAATTGGAATCAGTTGATTCAGACCCTGGACCGCGGCTCGTTTGACATCTACGAGTTCTTGAAGACGTTGACGGAACTGGGATACGCCGGCCCGATAGGGCTTCAGGGTTATGGCATCAAAGGCGATGCACACGATAACCTGAAGCGATCCATGGACGCCTGGCGCAAGCTTTCCGCCAGAATCGCCGACGAAAGAATGTAGCCCCTCTTTTCCCTTTCCTTAGAAGGAATCAACACACCGCCGGATTCTGCTCCATCGTAGTTCGACTGGCCTGTGAAGTGCGTGCGATGAAATGTGCTATCGTTTTCCCGCACCAATCAGATTATCAATCTTCTGAAGAAGCTCCCTGTACTGACGGTTCTTCGGGCGGAGCTTAATAGCCGTCAAGGTGTGCTGGCGCGCTTCCGCAAGCTTCCCCGTGCTGATGTACGCCCTTGCGAGATGCACATAGTTCGAGGCATCCTTGGGGTCGAGACGTATCGCCCACAAGAAATCGGCAGCCATCCGACGGTAATCCTTCTTCTTCTCGTACGCAAGCCCTCTGATGACACACGCCGAAACCATGGATGGAGCTATCGCCAGCGCGTCCGTGCAATCGTTGATCGCCTCTTTGACCTTTCCCCGGGCCAGTGAAATCTCGGCTCGTCCCTGAAAAGCGTCGGCGTTCCAGGGATAGAGTTCAATTGCCTTCGAGTAGCAGGCCATAGCGTCGTCGAGTTTCTTCAGTTTTGCTCGACAGCGCCCTAACGATTCGTATGCGTCGGAATTACGGGGATCGAGCTGCGTGACCGTAAGGAAATCTTCCGCCGCGCCGGCGTAGTCCCCCATTTTCCGTCGGCACTCGCCTCGGCGTGCGTACGCCTCCGACGGAGGTGAAGGCAGCGAGATTGCAGATGTGTAGTCTGCGATGGCAGAAGAGAAGCTCTCAAGCACCTCGTAAACACCGGCGCGCCCGAGATATGCCGCCTGACTTTTTGGACTCAGCTCGATCGCTTTCGTGTAATCTGCCAGGGCAGCCTTGAACAGCTTTACTCTCCCCTGCACGACCGCTCGATGATAATGGGCGGAGAAACACCCGTCGTCTATCTCGATGGCGCGTGAGTAATCCCGAAGGGCATCCGCCGCGCGCCCCATACTCTCGTAGATGAGGCCGCGTTTGACAAAAGCCTCGGCATCCCGGGGGTTGCGCGCGATAAGTTTTTCCACATATTGCAGTTTCTCATCGTCGCTTATCAGGAGGTTCTTACGGAGTTGCCAGCTTTCCGTCGCCCATGCCGTCGCCGACAGAAGGGACATGAAAAACCAGAGCGACGCCCGAAAGGCAGATTTCAGTTTCATTTCCGGTTGCCCGTCATGGACCGCAAAGGTTTTACGTTGACTGCGCGGGCGGATTTTTTTCATAGAGCGAGGCCTCGCTTCTTCCCGAAGTCTATTGCTATTCTGCCCCTCTTGCACTCAGCTCTGCGAGAATCTTCTCGGTCGCCGTGGCGCCAATGCGAGTGCACCCAAGCGCCCGAACGCGAAGGGCTCGCTCGAGGGACCGTATTCCCCCCGCCGCCTTGACCTGCACTGAAGGAGGGCAATGCTTTCGCATAAGCACTATGTCCTCGTCGGTAGCCCCTCCCGAGCCATATCCCGTGGATGTCTTGACGAAATCAACACCAAGCTCCGAGCAAATCTGGCAGAGCTTGATCTTGTGGCGATCTTCAAGATAACAGTTCTCAAAAATGACTTTCAGAATGGCGCTGTGCTCGCGAGCAACCTCCAGAACCGCTTTGATATCATCCTCCACATACTCCCAGTCTTCGCTGAGTACCATGCCGATATTCACCACCATATCGAGCTCTACCGCTCCCCTCTTGCAGGCGTCACGGGCTTCCTGCCGCTTGGCCGCCGTCGTGTGCCCGCCATGAGGGAAGCCAATGGTTGTGCCGACGCGAACACCGCTGCCGTAGAGGAGCCCCACTGCCCGACTCACGAAATATGGCTTCACGCACACGCTAACGACCTTCAATCGCCGAGCCAGAAGGCATCCCGCCTCCAACTCCTCGTCGGTCAACGTTGGATTAAGCAGCGAATGGTCTATCATCCCTGCGATCTGTTTGTGGCTTACTTTCTCCATAACTGTCTTTCCCGGTCGTCGTTTCTCTCTCCTGTGAGGATTATATCATCCCTGACAACTGTCTCCTCCGAGCTCCGCCTCCGAAAGTCTCGCCGACTTCGGGGCAAATGTCAAGGGAAGCCACCTGCCGACGCAACGATGGAAAGCATCTCGTCCTTGACGCCGAAATGCGGCCGCACCCCAATGAACAATGCCGGCCTTTTCCGTCATGGACACGGCGCACACGTTTTTGCTATGATTGGCTGTCATCCGGAGGAACCCGTGATAGAAATCTACGACATCAGAAATGGAAAACTGAAATATTCCGCGTACACCTTCTGGCAGCTCTGCGAGATGGTGATGGAGGATTTCGCCTATCACACGGGAGAGCAGGACAACGACATCTTATCGTGGATAGATGAGAAGGCGAGAGGTCTTTGCAAGGGACCGCGAAGAAAAGAGACACTCGAGCGGCTCGGGCAACTGCTGGAGTTCGGAGAGACGCACGGGCATCGAGCCTTCGCCTCGCGTGTCAGCTTCTTTCTTGGCGAGATGGCGTTTGAGAACGGTCAGCATGAATGCGCCATCGAGTATTGTCAGAAGGCAGTGAGCCTTCTGCCGGACCACGTCGAGGCGATGCATCAACTCGCCCGCGGATTCACTGCCCTGGGGCAACATCAGAAAGCCGCAGAGGTCTGGCGAAAGGCAAACGGCATATTCCCGTTGGAGGAGGTTTATCTCGCCCTCGCAGAAGCCCTCGAGAAGTTGAAAAGGCCCAAGGAGCAGGAGAAGACTTTGAGGTCTCTTCTGAGGAGCAATCCTCGCTCCATCAAGGGGCTGCACAGCCTCGCGCAATTCTGTCATCGGCAGGGCAAAGCCAAAGCCTCAGCTCGCCTGGCTCAGCAGATTGTTGACCTCCACCCGGAAAAGGAGCAACAGTTTCAGCCATTCTTCGACGAGTTCGCCGAAGCTCTGATCTGGGCGAAGTACAATTATGAGGCGAGAACGGTGGACAAGCTCCTCGAATTCCTGGACGAGGAACAGGAAAGGAATCCCGAAGAATGGCTCGGTTTGTTGAAAGCCGTGATGTTGTACAAGCTCGATAAGAGATTGTGTCGAGAGGAGTGCTGCTACGAGCTGGGAAAATACTTTGACGCCATCGCGTACGAGAAAGACATCCTGACCGAGGACCTTCGTCAGGTCGTAGAGGTCTTCGGGCAGGAATTCTCCAGAGGCGTCGTTCGGTTTATCAACAACCGGTTCGAGAAACACCCCCCGCGAATAAAAGCCCGCCAATCCTCCTCCTGATCTTCGCGGACGTCACTCGAGACCATGTGAGCAATTCTAACCGAACCGCTTGAGGTACGGGTGGATGAACTGGTCCAGCTTGCCGTCCATGACCGCTTCGACGTTCGATGTCTCCACTTTGGTTCGGTGATCCTTCACCATCGTGTACGGCTGAAAAACGTAGGACCGAATCTGGCTGCCCCACGCGATTTCCATTTTCTCGCCGTGCGCCTTTTTCAGTTCCTCTTCCCTTTTTCTCATCTCGTGCTCGTAGAGGCGTGACCGGAGAACCTTCATTGCCGTGGCCTTGTTCTTGTGCTGCGATCTCTCGTTCTGGCAACGGACGACGATCCCCGTCGGAACGTGGGTTATGCGGACCGCGGAATCGGTGACGTTGACGTGCTGACCGCCGGGACCGCTCGAGCGAAAAGTATCTATCCGGAGGTCCTTCTCCTCAATCTCAACGTGAACGTCGTCCTCGATTTCCGGCGAGATGTCAACCGATGCGAAGGAAGTATGCCGTCGCCTGTTGGCGTCGAATGGAGAGATTCGAACGAGGCGGTGGACACCTTTCTCCGCCTTGAGATAGCCGTAGCCGTAATCCCCGCGAACGACCGCCGTGACGTTCTTTACGCCGGCGGCATCACCCGCCAGAAGATCGAGAACCTCAACACGAAATCCGTGATCTTCCGCCCAGCGCTTATACATCCTGAACAGCATGTCCGCCCAATCACATGCTTCCGTACCCCCGGCGCCCGCATTGATACTGAGAATCGCGTTCTTCTTGTAGTTCGGGCCGCCGAGCATCCTCTTGAGCTCGAGAGCATCCAGTTCGCCGGTTATCCTGTCCACTTCGCCGGAGAGTTCTCCCAGCGAGTCATTGGGGTTCTCTTCGTCCTCAGCGATCTCGATGAGGACTCCGGCATCTTCAAGTGCAGAGGTGAGCTCGCGCAACGGCTGAACCCATTCCCGGAGCTGCTTGCCCAGCGCAATCTGGCCCTGGGCGGCGTCCGGCTCCCTCCAGAAATCGGGCTGGGACATCTTTTCTTCGAGGGCGGCGAGTTCTTTGACTTTTTTATCGAAGTCAAAGATACTCCTTCATTCGGAGGAGACGGGATCGTACATCGGCGAGTTTGTCTTTCACTTCCTGAAACATCTGCAAGACCTCCTACTTAAGGTGGGAGATTCCCCGAAGGATCGCTTTCTTCTGTATTTCTATTATATCGCGAATCCCCCTCTTGGCAAGGGAAAGCATTTCCTGCAAGGCGCGGTTGCTGAAGGGACGGCCTTCGGCGGTCGCCTGAACCTCCACGAGTTTGCCGCTTTCCGTGGCCACCACGTTCATATCCACCTCCGCGCGGCTGTCCTCCTCGTAGCACAGGTCGAGGAGAATTCTCCCATCCACAATCCCCACGCTGACCGCGGCGACGTGCTCCCGCCAGAGCGGTGACTCAATGGAAAAGGCCTTTCTGATCTTCTCCAGGGCGATAGCAAGGGCAGCGAAGCCTCCGGAGATGGCAGCCGTTCGAGTGCCGCCATCTGCCTGGAGCACATCGCAGTCAACCCAGACCGTTCTTTCTCCGAGCGCCGCCAAGTCAATCACCGAGCGGAAGCTCCGGCCGATGAGGCGCTGTATCTCGTGAGTTCTCCCGCCGACCCTTCCCCTCGAAGATTCGCGGGGACTACGCTCAAGGCCCGACGCGTACGGGAGCATGGAGTACTCAGATGTCACCCAGCCCTTCTGCTCTCCCGCGGAATCCTCACGCAGCCACCTCGGAACTGATTCCTGCATGGAGGCGGCGCAGACCAGCTTAGTCTTTCCGAACCCCACGTACACACTCGCCAGCGGATTCTCCAGATAATTCGGAATGATCTCAATCGCCCGTAGCTCTTCCGGCTTGCGGCCGTCAATTCGATTACCCTTCATGTGCCCTCGACCTTTTGTTTCATCCGGTTGATGTCAGATACGCGACAAGATATTCGTTCCGCCACGGCAGTGTGTCAAGAGGCAATTTCCCAATCCGCGAGGATAGAGTGGACATTCGGGTGAAAATCGGAAAGATTCTTGACAGGATTAACACGATTTTCAGGATTATCCTGTTCATCCTGTCGAAAATGATCGGAATAGATGTCGCCGAGTAATGAAGCCTCCGGAAAAGAACAACTCGACGCCATCAAGAGAGACACGTTGACGCTTTACACGAATTACCTCGGGCGACACTATTCTCACTCCGGCAGCATCAACAAACCACGATTCTTCTGAGGCAGAACAGAGCACTGCTATCGCACGCGGGCATATAGCATTTGGGCAAAGGCGCACTGCGGCGGTTCAGTGCCGGTCGGAGATGGTCTGCACTTCGTATATTACCGAGAAGACGGTCTCCATTGCTTTTCGCCGCACGACGAGCATCGAAATCGGCGGGGGAGTGAATTGGTCGTCTTGCGGAAAATCGCAGGCGATGATCTCAGTTGCGGGAGCGCCTGCCATCTTCAATCGCAGCTCAACGTCCCCCTGCCGCCAGGCTGCCTCCCAGTCCCCATCGGCGTGTGCCCCTCGGGCATTTCTGATCCACAGCCATGGCTCCTTTTTCGGAAGAGATACCGGCTCGAACGCCAGGTTCGTTCGGACGACTCCTCCATCGTCGTAAGCGTGGAACATCCACTCGTATGTGTGAGATTCGTTCGATGAGACCCGGAATTCATCTATCACTCGCTTTCCTGAAAGCGTAATCGTGCGGCTGAGTTTCACCCCGGGATAAACCCTCCCGTGCGAGTCAACGACCCTGACGGATTTCTCGCTTTCGGAGAGATGCCACCCTGCGATTCCCAGAGGCTTGGTGAGGACGCCCTGATAGACCTGCCCGTCCACAGCGACCGTGTTGTGGCAAATGACCGACCGATTAAGCTGCCGCTGTACGGGACGAGAAAACGCATGACCTGACGTTATCGCCTCCGGGTCAGGCGCAAGGAGACGCCCTCCTCCGAAGAGAATGAGACTGAGGTGATCGTGGTGGCAATGGATGCCATTGCGGTCGAAATTGAGCATCACTACAACACCTTTGCCGTCCCAGCTTTCCCCACCTTCTTCCCCTCGGAGGAAGGCGTAGCCGTGCTCGCGGAACAGGTGCGAGGCCGCCGAAGGAGGCTTGACTTCCTTCACATCTCGCCCGTGCAGAAGCGCCACCTCCGCATTTCTTTTGCCTTGTGAGAGCACCCACGCATACTCGGCGTCGCCGTAAACGGCATAAGCGTACTCGTACCAGGGAATCTCCCAAATGCGCGTCGTTCGCCCGTACGAATCGCCGACGTTCGGGATTGTTCCGTCGGGGAAAAGTGTGATAAGCGGGGCGTCGAACATGCTCTTGAAGGAGCGCCCACCAGCGAACCCTCGATGATACAGGTCGAAGGGATGTCCAGTGCGGCGAAGCATCTCGGCAATCGA
>JABMQX010000013.1 GCA_013203085.1 bacterium
AGGCTTCGCGGCGGTGCCCTCGTACAGGTCGTTGCCGCTTACGGAAACATGATACTCTCGGGCCGAACCCACGGATGCGGCCGCGGTCAACAGAACGATGATCACATTTTTCCTCATTTGTTTACTCCGTTCACGCAAAAGACGGCGATAATTGTTTGCTGTGTTAGCTGGGATTTCCCATATGACTTCATAAACGGTGCTCCTGTATGCTGTAACATGTTATTCTACTTGAATGATCTGCTCCGTTTCAATGTCCTTTGCGGTTTAATTGGGTCAAAACCTGCCAATCGGCCAGAAATCCAGCATTTTGGCAGTTTTTGGACATGCCCTGACCCGGGGTTTCTCATCACCTGCCCGGTTCTTCTCAGCACGGCCGGTCATCCTGCCCTCGCAAGTTCTGGGCGGGCTCTCAACCGCCCGATTTGGTCAAGGATTTCACGAAAAGGCCTCCTCGGCACAGCCACTTCCGCCATCTGGAATACCACATACCGCGAATGCCTGACCACCTTGGCACCGATTTTGATCACCTTGGCTCTCAGCGTCCTCAGCGACCATTTCTTCACTGACTTGGGCAATGCCAGATGTCTCAAGAAATTGCCGAGGTTGTAAGCCAAGGCGAATAGCTGAAGGCGGACTTGATTGTCGACGAAATCATGGCACGACAACCTTGTCCACTTCAGTGCGTATTTGCCCTCCTTGATCCACTGCTCAGCTGTGCCTCTCTTGTTGTAGGACTTCACCACATGGCTGGATTTCCACCGGAAGTACGTCACAATGAAACCGACTCTTGGAAACAGTTCGCCCGCATGCCATTCCACTTTTGCGACCACCCTTCGGGGCTTTTCCCAACTGGCCGCCTGATACCGAAAGCTATGATACAAGACAATCGGTTTCTTCGGCGGTCGCCCCACGGGTCGAGTCAGCAGGTGCTCAATTTTACCGTGTAGAATTGCATTGGCCTTCAATCGGACGGCGTAGAGATATCCCTCTGCTTCGAGAAAGCGATACACATGCACACAATCGCAGCCACCTGGTATGCCCAGCGGAGAACGACTCAAAGCTCTTGGTAGAACCTGCCTGCCGACATTTTGGTCATCCACCGATTCATTGACCTCCGCAAGTAGAAGACTGGCAACGGAAGAACAAGCAAAAGCAGTTGCATTTTTGTGCTTCAGGAAAAGGAATTCCAGGTTGTAAAAGCATCCTCTAAAGCGCAGAAATGAAATCCCTCAATCGGTAACAGCTCGCATTGTCCTAATCCGCTTCCATTTCCGCGATTACGACAGAGGAAGACGCAATTACTCCATTTAACTCGACGAGGCGCGAGACGTTGCCTCCTGTCGGCGGCTGGTTTCAGCGCCCGGTGGCCGTAATTCTTCCATAGTTCTAAAAGCGCGCGATCCGCTTTTGTGACCACGCTATTTTCCGGAACTCAAGGATTCAAGGGATAACCTTCCTTGAATGTTCTAACTACCTGATCCGGCGATTTGCGGAGGCGGAGTCCTACTCTTTCTCTGCCCCTAACGGACTGAGTCGGAGCGCCCACCGCTGCACAGAGCCACGATGAGGCCAACCTATGGTACCGCCGCGTTCTTGGAAAGTTGGGTTGCCTTTCCGTGTGGATTCATCTATCTTAGTGACAGGAAGGCCAACCGGCGTGACCGGTCCGAGGCTGAATGGGAAAGTGCCCTTCACACGAAACGCGAGCATAGGCACCCAATTCACAACATACCTGAACATGGAGATGATATCATGCGAACTCCACGAGAGCACACTCTCACTCGACGAAGCTTTTTGAAGCGCACAGCAGGCGCAACCGGGGCCGTCATGATCCTTCGAGCGGGCTTGGCCCGCAGCTTTGCTGCCAACGAGAAAGTCAGCATGGGGATCATCGGGGCCGGCGGTCGGGGACACGCTAACACGAATGGGGTGGCTGCAGAAAACATCGTAGCGCTATGCGACATCGACCGCGATGCCCTGAATCGGGCTCTCCGGGCGCACCCCGGTGCCCGTACCTACACTGACTTCCGGGAAATGCTTTCGCGGGAGAAACGCCTCGACGCCGTGGTGGTTAGCACCCCGGACAACACACACGCTGTGGCCAGCTTGACGGCGATGAAGAAGGGGCTACACTGCTACTGTGAGAAACCGCTGGCCCACGATGTGCACGAGGCCAGAGAGATGGCCAGGGTCGCCGCCGAGAAGAACCTGGCCACGCAGATGGGCACTCCCGTGCCGGGCAAAGAAAGCACTATTCGCATGGTGGAAGTTCTCCGAGCCGGTGTCATAGGTGCCGTGGTGGAGGTGCACATGTGGAACGACCGGCCAATTTGGCCACAGGGTTTCAGCCGGCCCCCGGGGCAGGATCCGGTGCCCGAGCATGTGGACTGGGACTCGTGGATTGGCCCTGCCCCGATGCGCCCGTACAAGGCAAGATGGCCGGAGGGACATCCCGTATACAACTTGCCTGCCCAGTTGAAGCAAGCAGGTACTGTCTACCACCCCTTCGTATGGCGCGGCTGGTGGGACTTTGGGACCGGTGTCCTTGGCGATAGCGGCGCCCACGCGTGGAACGCGGTTTGGACGGGGCTGGAGTTGGACGCTCCCAGCAGCGTGGAAGTTTTGGACGCGTCTGGGCCGATGACGGAGATGTTCCCCCTGTGGAGTGTCGTTCGCTTTGACTTCCCCGCCCGGGGCAAGAGGCCAGCGATGAAGTTTTTCTGGTACGACGGGACCAGAATTGACGCCTGGAAGAAGCCGCCGCGTGAATTGCTGCGCGGAGGAAGGCCCGGGCTGAACGGCACGATTATTGTCGGGACCAAAGCGATTCTCGGCCGTGGCCACAAGGCGATTAGCGACTACGAAGAGGTCGAAAGGACGCTGCCGCGACCTAACCTTCCGCCCGATGAAGCCATGTACGGTGGCTGGATCAAGGGCATCACAACGGGAAGTAAGCCTCTCTGTCCGTTCACATACGCTGGCCCCTTGACCGAGGCCCTTCTGCTCGGCAACATCGCTTTGAGGCTTGGCCGGCGGATCGAGTGGGACCCCGCCGCGTTACGCATCACGAACTGTGAAGAGGCGAATCAGTATCTGCGGCGTCAATACCGGAAGGGCTGGGACCTCTAATCCCTGTTTCGCCGAGGTCAAGTTAAGGAGTCGAATCATGTATCGTACGAAAGCATTTCTCGTTTTTGTAGTTCTTCTCACTGCGGCTCACTGCATGGCATCTGTTGCAGACGACAAAAGCGTGATTGCCACCGGCGAGCAACGTGCGACAGTCAGCGACAATCTGTCGAAGCTCCCCGCAGACATGCGCCTTGTGCTCGAGGAATTCGACGGCGTCCATCCCATCGGTCGGTGGGACGTGCACTACCATGAAGGCAGCAAGGAAGGCTTCGACTACGAGGTCCGCCGCGACGCCCTGATCATGGTGGACAAGGCAAACCACAACCAGCACGTGACACGGCGAGGGTTTCTCCTGGACCCGAAGTCCCAATACGCCATGGAAGCCTCATTCGTTGTGAAGCGAGCCCAAAGAACGCCGAATTCGTTCTGCCTCAACTTCAGCATTGCTGGTGACGACGGCGTCTATGGTCCCATCTCGTGCTGGGCCATCAACGTGTCGGTCCAGCCGCGCCAGGGACGGGAGCGCGGCGGGGTGTCCTTCAATATGGGTTTCCTTGAAGGCAAGTTTCGGCGCGTGGGCGATGCGGCTCATCAAGACTGGTCAAAGTTCGACACCGAATACACCTTGCGCGTGGAGGTGAACACGGACGCCTCCGGCGGGCACAAGCTTGGGCATGTCCGCGTGAGCGTGTGGGAAGGCGATAAGCCAATCCATCGCCGACAGGCGGACTATACGCAGCATCCTTACCAGCCCGATCTGGCGAAGCCGGTTCGCATCGGCGTCAATTCGCATGGCGGCAACTGGACCATGCGGAACTTCAAGGTTTACTCGGACCGCAAGCCTGTCCGAGGCGGCCAATGGCCGCAGCTTTCGGGTGAGTCAGCCAGGGACAACCGTGGCCCTGTTGATGCGGGTCGGTTGGCGGGGGCGGCACCCCGAAGTTCCTGCTGGGGAAGAGCTGTTCACTTGCCTGCAATCACGACCCCACCATCGGCGGGGCTTAGACGATACCAACCATCCTCAGCACGCCCAGCTATAGCCAGCCGAATGGCGGGATCTTTGGTGGCTGGGTCAATTACAGCGATGGCGAGTTCATACTGACCTGTCTTGAGAGCCTCGGGTAGCCTGACTGACTCGGTCATCTTAATTTCACCGGGCAACCAGCCCTTGATCGAAGTATCGCTCACGAAGACAAGTGATTTTCTGCTTTCCACATGCGTAAGGCGAAACGCAAGCAAGTAATCCCTGTAAGGTGGCGCGACGCCAACATTTTCCCAAATCATGGAGAGGAAGAGCGAAGAGCCAGGTGCTGAAGTCCTGTGGTGTTCGAGATGTCTCAGGACGAGACGGTAGCCAATCTTGCGAAGGAAGCGTTCAACCTCATCTCGTGTGCCCTTCGGAATTGCCGCCGACTTGTTGTTCAGATAGCTGACATGGTAGTTCAGGGCATAGTCAAAGATGTAGTGAATATCCCATCCCTCATGCTTCCACTTTCGCATATCCCAACCACTCTCAAACGCAACTGGAGCGGTCTTCCACGCCTCCTCGGCGCCAGTTCTCTGGACTTGCTGAGGATAGAAGTGTGTCATGTGGTCCCAGTTTTTCGAGAAGCCACCCATATCGCCTAGACAATCGGCCCGCCAACCACAGCCCTTGCGGATCGCGTGTTTCATGCCCGGTTCGTCACCAATGAGCATGACTTTAGGCGTTCAGGGAAAGGCTTTGCAGTACACGTCGATGATGGCGAGGCGTGTCTTTAGGCTGGGAAGCTTTACACCCGTGCCGCTCATGTGCCATTCACCCCAAAGTCCCACTG
>JABMQX010000141.1 GCA_013203085.1 bacterium
AAGATTGGTTTTGGAATGATCGGCTGTGGCGTAATCGCGCCTTTCCATGCGAAAGGGATAGAAGAAACGCCGGACGCGGAGCTTGTGGCGGCGTGCGACGCGAATGAGGACGCCGCCAGCAATTTCTCTGCAGAGCACAATAACGTTTCCTACTACACTGACCTGGATGAGATGCTGAAGAGGGATGACGTGCAGGCTGTCTGTATCTGCACTCCTTCCGGGATGCATTCCGACCAAGCTGTCGCGGCGGCGAGGGCAAAAAAGCACGTCTTGTGCGAGAAGCCACTCGACATTACCCTGCCGAAAATTGACCGGATGATAGCGGCGTGCAAAGAAGAAGGTGTGAAGCTGGGCGGCATATTCCAGAGGAGGACTTATCCCGCAAGTATCCAGGTGAGAGATGCCGTTCAGGGAAGGCTTCTTGGGAAAATGGTGCTTGGAGATATTTACCAGAAGTTCTACCGTTCTCCGGAGTACTACCTCAGTGGTGCGTGGAGAGGGACATGGGAGATGGATGGCGGCGGCGCGTTGATGAATCAAGGCGTGCACGGGATTGACCTTTTGCTCTGGATTATGGGAGACGTGAAGTCTGTTGTCGCCAAAGCAGACCATCTTGTTCGGGACATCGAGGTCGAGGACACCGTGGCAGCAATAGTAACCTTTGACAGCGGCGCCTTCGGGGTGATAGAGGGGGCAACCTCCTGCAATCCGGGCGAGGCGGCGAGGTTTGAGCTTCATGGAGAGAAAGGGACGATCATCCTCACCGATGCGGGCATCCGAAGGTGGGCTGTATCGGAGGGTGATAAGCATCTGGCGGTGGACAAAGAGATCGCTCCACAGGAGGAAAGGGCGCACGGCGTATCGGACCCGAAGGCGATTTCCGCGGAAGGTCATATAGCGTTGGTGAGGGACCTCGTGGACGCCATCAAGAACGACAGGGAGCCGATGATCACCCCCGAGAGCGCGAGAAAGCCTGTGGAGCTGATCCTGGCTATATACGAATCGGCAAGGACAGGGCGAGAGGTCTCACTTCCACTGAGCTTGTGATGGGATTCACCGCGGCCACCGGTCCTGCACCGGCGGCATTTGTGGAAAAGGAGCGTGAGCCGCCGCCTCACGGCCGATGACATTTACCACTACCAGCGCATCGCGGTGGCCCTGAGACAAACCATCCGCCTCATGGCGGAGATCGACAAGGTCATCGAAGCCCACGGCGGCTGGCCGATCCAATGAATGTGAGTCACCAGAGGAGTTCGGCATGAGCTCGAGAGGAGACAGCGACACTAAACTCGATGAGGAACTTCTTTGCATAAGGTGCCTGGAGCAACACCTTCGCACGCGCCTTCCTGACGAGAATATCAGTTGGGAACGGCTCCAACGCGGAAAGGATCCTCCTGACTTCTGGCTTAGTATGGGTACCCGAAGGTTCGCTGTCGAGGTAACCTCTCTTGTAGAAATTCTTCAAAGCGGCCCGCCTGAGGTTTCGGAGATCTGCTACTGGGCATGCCTCACCCGACTGGCGAAGCAGGTGGAAGCGGAGGCCGCGCAGCAAGGAGTCCTCAAAGGAACCTACATCCTTAGTGCCCATCAGATGCCTCCGTTGCCCACCGGGAAAGATCAGAAGGCTTTTGTTGATGCCTGTGTGCGCCACGTTCGGGAAACCATGCACAAGCGAGGCATGCAGCCCGAAATGCAGGTTTGGCCAGGTTACGACGCTGCCGTCAAAGTTGCAATCTACAAGCTCTCGGACGACGGTGCCTCCCTGGGCATCGGTGGACACTCGCCTTCTAAGTCGGGGCCATCAGTGACCCAGAAGCTGACCGAACTCCTCCGGGGGGCCATTTCGGAGAAGCGGATCAAGCTTGAAAACAAGAGCGTCCATGACTCATGCGAGGGCGTCATTCTCGCCCTGTACGACTGCTACGGATTCCCGTCCGAGCACGATTTCCATCGCTGCATTAAAGTTGTCAAAGATGCCGGTTGGTTCCACTCGATCTTCGTAGTCCGAGCGTTCGTGGGGCCCGGATGGGAAACAGAAGCAAAGGGTTGGTTCATCCAAACCAGGGAGCCAAGCTGGGACTAACGACGCAGCGCGGGGGGGGGCGAAGAGCGATCACGCACGTTGGCTCGCTCCGAAGGTGGTGCCCCGTGCCCCTCAGCTCGCCCATCTGCGGAAGTGGATTGCCGGATGAAAAGTGCGGGGCACAGGGAAAGGATGTGACACATTCGGAAGCCAAATGGAACCGATAAGCAGTGCCATGTCGAGGTTCCGGTCGTCCAGTGGCGACAATGCCAAAAGGTACAGTTGAAGAAGGAGAAAGAGTCATGCGCGATAACGATAAGCCTCCGGTCTGGAAGATGATCCGAGAAGCGGTGGAGGCCTTGGGTGGGAAGACTGCAAATGTGGCTGTTAGGCACTGGGTCCTACAACGGTATCCAGGCACCAATCCCGCTACCATCCAGTGTCAGATCGTTAGCTGCACGGTTAACCACCCGTCAAGGATTCACTATCCTCAGAATAAGAAGCCTCGAATGTCTAACACCCACTATGATTTCCTCTTCCGCACGGATCGAGGCCACCTCGAATTGTACAACGCGAGTAAACACGGGCAATGGGAGATCTTCCAGCGTGAAGACGGCCGGCCTGGCGTGGGGCTGCTCGGGCAGGAAGAGGAACTGGCGGAGGCCGAAACGGGAGCGGCATTTGCAGCTGAAGCCCATCTCCGAGACTACCTCGCCCAGCATCTTGACCAGGTCGAACCAGGCCTGCAACTGTTTGTGGACGAGGACGGAAATGATGGGGTTGAGTACCGTACCGCGGTCGGGCGTATTGACATCCTGGCGGTGGATGGCAACGGCGGCTTTGTCGTCATCGAGTTAAAAGTCTCTCACGGCCCGGACTCAGCCGCGGGGCAGGTTCTACGTTACAAGAACTGGGTCAAGAAGCATCTTGCTGAAGATGTACCAGTTAGGGGTATCGTCATCGCACAACACATTTCGGACAAGCTACTCTACGCCATCGCGTCAGACGCGGATGTGAGTGCCAAGGAATACGAGCTGAGCTTGACCATCACGGATGTTGGGAGAATTCAATAGTATCTTCCCCCTCGGGTCATGAATTCCTTCACCGCGGCCAGCGGTCCTGCACCGGCGGCATTTCCGGATATGGAGCGTGAGGCTCGGTCTGATACCAGTATGCGACCGAGGCGATGTCATCGGTGAGGGGCTGAAACTTCTTGTTCGGCCACCACCCGAGCGCCTGGATGGTTACGCAGAGGTCCTTTTTGAAGCGGACGGGGTCCATGATGTGCCACCGGTAGAGGCCATGCTTGGGCACCTGCCCGGGCTCTTTCTGCCAGAGAGGATAACCGAGGAATGGGGTGGAATAGGTCTCGCCGAAACACCAGGCTCCTCCGAAGTAATCTTCCGTTCCGGTACCGCAGATGGTAGGGTGTTCCTTATCGCCGTCAATGAAAAACTTCACCTCGCCTTCCCCCCACCAGCCATCCGATAGCTGCGTCCA
>JABMQX010000142.1 GCA_013203085.1 bacterium
TCGGCTACAGGTTTTTCCGGGAGGGGAACAGCCGGCTCTTCGTAACTCGAGATCTCATTGATTACGAGGGCCGTGATGCGCTCCCTGTCCTGAGAAATCCTCCAGAGAGGGCCTCGCATTCTGGTGGGAACGAAGATGACGGTGCCGGTTTCGCTGTGCATGAAGGGCGAGATCGCCCATTGCTCACCTTCTTTGTAACAATGCAGGCGAACGAGGCGGTATGTTTCCCTTTCGCCGATTGAGTATGGAAACCGGATGCGGAGAAGAGCGAAGACAACGGAGTGATCGCCGGAAAATGTGTACTGGTCGAGGATCGAAACGGAAATCCTGGTGTCGGTGGCTGAGGGGATTCCGAGGATGTGGGAGACCTCCCTTTTACGGAGGGAGACGAAATCGCCGAACGAAACAGCATCCCTGGCTTTGGCGGTCAAAAGGTCATACACATCCCTCTGCATGGAGGGATCGAAAATGCTCCTGAGATAGTAGGCGACAAGTTTTGATGGGGGATGAGATTCCGGGGGCGTCTGCCGGAGAGGGAAGCATCCCGTGAGGGCGATGAGGACGAGAAGGCAAAGCGAGACAAGCCTTTTTGAGGGGCGGGGAGGAGGCTTTTGAGAAGGGGCCTTTGCGGAAGATTTTGCTGTGGGCTGGGTCGCCTCGGCGGGAAAAATGAGAGATCCAAGGAGACTTTTGACCCCCATCTCTTGTGAATCCTTTTCAAGATATATGTTCACCGCTAATCGCTGGCGGAAAAAGCTATCGGTATCGTAGGATCTTCTCGATATTGCCGTGCCGGAGCTTGACATGAGCGGCGCCGATTTCGACCACTTCGATGCCGTCCAGGGAGTCACCGACTTTCAGGGCCTTGCCGTTAATGAGAACTTCCGGCGCCGTGGGGTTGAAACGAACGATCCCCTGAAGCTTGATGCCTGCAAAGGGGTCCGCTTTCGCTACGGGAGGTGGTTCGGAAACGGTGCCCGGCTGTTCTGCCACTGGAGGAGCGACTTTCGCCGGCGGAGTCGGCGCGCCGGGCGCAGGAGTTTCCCCGACGGGAGGAGAGGGGCTTTCGGGAGTCGGCGGTCGTCCCGGTGAGGGCGCCTCGGGCTTTGCGGGTTCTTTTTCCGCGGGCGCGAGCTCGGGTTCGGGACTTGCCTCCGGCAAGGGCAGAGCCTCTTCCGCTTCCCTGCCGGGCAAGACATCCGGCTCTTCGGGGCCCGGCAAAGACGCTGTACGTACCGGCTGATCGGATTTATCGCTGACGGATTTCCCGCCGAACATATCCTTCCAAAGAATGGCGGCGCAGACCACCGCGCCGGCGACAAGAAGACAAGCTGCCGTGAGAAACACTACCCGCCTGATGCTCTTTTCTTTTGGAACCTCGACGTCCGGTTCCTCAAGGTCCACCGGGATAAGCTCCTGTGTCCCTTCCTCGCCAGCCTCCTTCTTCCTTTTCTTGATGGCGTCGGTTATTGTACTCATGGGGCTTTCCTTCCTTTGCGAGACCGTGGAGACCCCGGCAACATCCAATGATTTCGGATTTCGGAATCCGCAATCGCCATTCTGCAATCCGCAATCGGCCAAGGCGGGGCTTATGCCGCGGTCGTCTGCCTTTTGATTTCCAGCAACTCCTTCATGACCGAGAAGTGGTTCTCGGAGAAATCCTTTGTTCCGAAGGCGTCGTGGAGGCGCCTGTACAGGTTGAAAAGCCTGTCGTAGATGGCTCTATTATCCGCGTTGGGCTGGTAAACGATGTCCTTGAGTCCGCCCATTTCCTTTTGGGCCTCTTCGACCTTCGCGTAATGGCCGGCAGCTACTGCGCCGAACATCGCTACACCGAGAGCACACGTTTGAGCGGAGCGGGAGACCTTTATCGGTCTTCCGGTGACGTCTGCGTAAATCTGCATGAGGTAGGGATTCTTTTCCGCCAGCCCGCCGCAAGTGATGATGTCATTGATGGCGATACCGTACTCGCTGATGCGGTCCATGATAACTCTCGCGCCAAACGCTGTGGCTTCGATCAAGGCTCGGAAGACCTCCTCCGGTCGCGTTTGGAGATTCAGCCCGACAATCAAGCCGCTGAGGTTGGGGTCAACGAGGATGGTGCGGTTGCCGTTATGCCAGTCGAGGGCAAGGAGCCCGGATTGCCCCGGGCGGACTCGTTCGCCTTTCTCGCTGAGGACGTCGTAAACGGTGTCTTTCGACTCCTTAATGAGGGCGGCGACCTTTTCGGCGGTGAGGTCCTGTCCGAAGGAGGTTTTCGGGAGAATGTTCTCGAGGGGCCATCTGACGTCGTCTCTGTACCAGGCGTAAATATCGCCGACGGCGGATTGACCTGCTTCCAGTCCGATGTAGCCGGGGACGATTGAGCCGTCAACTTGTCCGCAGATGCCCTTGATGGCGATGTTCAGAGACGCTGCCGGAACAATCATCATGTCGCAGGTGGAGGTGCCCATGATCTTAACGAGTGTCCCTTCCCGGATCCCGGCTCCGACGGCGCCGGCGTGAGCGTCAAAGGTTCCTGCTGCAACGGCAATACCTTCTCTGAGACCGAGTTTTTCTGCCCATTCGCGGCACAATCCCCCGACCTTCTTGTCGGCAGTATAGGTTTCGGTGTAGAGCTTTGAGATGATTCCGTCGAGATTTCGGTCCACGTGTGAGAAGAATTCCTGAGGGGGGAGGCCGCCCCACGCGGCGTTGAACATCGCTTTGTGTCCGGCGGAACAGCGGCCGCGCACGATTTTCACGGGATCGGTTTGACCGACGAGCAAACCGGGCATGAAGTCGCAATGCTCCACGAAACTCGCGGCTGCCGAGAAGACCTCCGGGGCAACTCTCGAAAGGTGAAGTATCTTGGAGAAAAACCACTCGGACGAATATGTCCCCCCGCAGTACTTGGTGTAATCGGGCGCTTCGCTCTTAGCTTGCTCGGTGAATTGGGCGGCTTCGGCGAAGCTGGTGTGGTCTTTCCAAAGCCACGCCATCGCGTTCGGATTGTCCTTGAAATTCTCGCTGAATGATAGGGGTTGTCCCGCTCGATCAACAGGGATGGGGGTGCTTCCCGTGGTGTCAATGCCGATTCCTATGATGTTTTCAGCGACATTACCAACGGCGGGGTGCTCTGAGGCGGCTTGAATGGCCCCTTTGACGGAAGCTGAGAGTCCTTCAATGTATTCGATGGGATGTTGGCGGGCGAAATTTGGGTCGCCCGGTTTCTCGATGATTCCGTCCTTGCCACGGGCGTATTCGTGGACGAAGGTGCCAACCTCCTCGCCCGTAGTGATGTCCACGATGAGGGCCCGAACAGAATTTGTGCCGAAGTCAATTCCCAGTGTATATTTCCCCTTTTCCATCGCCCTCCTCTCTCATTTGTTGTCCCTTGGGATAGAGTAAGTTAGGGTCGGAGACGATGCTCTATGTGGGCACCGGCTACTCACTCAAAAATAGCACAATGCGTGCCGTATTGCAAGGTTTCCTTCGTGCCGGATTTGACTGCCCTTCTGTGGCAATGTCGGCCGGCCTTCGCTGATTCTTGCTGATAGAGAAAAACCCTCGGACAGCCGTGCCTCGGCGGGAGATGAACTCACGTCGGAGAGCGCTGAGAGCGCAGAAAAGCTGGCACGCACTCGGATGCCAGAGGCATTGCATAGCAACAAAAAAGGGAAAGCAACTGCTCCGACATGGGACGGCAAGGTCGGAACTCGTACCTCCAGGAACACCCAAACCTCATCGCCAGCATCCGCGGCACCGGCCCCTACTACAACGAGGGCGTGCAGGTCGCCGAA
Source organism: bacterium (assembly GCA_013203085.1). Classification (GTDB taxonomy): domain Bacteria; phylum Auribacterota; class JABMQX01; order JABMQX01; family JABMQX01; genus JABMQX01. The sequence goes on from JABMQX010000142.1 coordinate 3,783, forward strand.
AGCAGCATGACCGCAATCATGGGCAGGCAAACCGCTTACACCGGCGAGAGGCTCAAGTGGGACGAGTTCATGAGGTCCGATCTGGACCTCATGCCGAAAAACCTCAGCTTCGATTTGGATGCCAAGAACCCGGTGCCGCAGATCCCCACACCCGGCATGCCCGGCATCCCGGTGCCCACCGGCAGGTGAGCTCCCATCTCTTGCCTTCCCCGGCGTCCCGCTTTGGGCGCCGGGGGAGGTATTGTGTTCCAA
>JABMQX010000143.1 GCA_013203085.1 bacterium
CTGATGGGGGAAATAGCCCGACATTATGTGCCGCCCGGCGACCCGGAGAGGCTCGGCCCAATGAACCCGAAGGGCGATCCGAGGGTTGACGGCTCTGCGTCCCCTTCACAGGACACGTCAGTTTCCGTTGCCATTGACAGCGACAGAAATGTCTTTTGCGGAACACCGAGCGGCTGGGGCTCGGACATCCCTATGGGAGACACCGGCGTGACTCTCGGCACGCGTTTAGTCAGTTTCTGGCCGGGGAAAGGGCATCCGAACGAGGCACGCGGAGGCAAAAGGCCGCGAATTACCCTGACGCCCACCATTGTCCTGAAAAACGGGCAACCTTTCCTGGCAATCAGCGTGGCGGGAGGAGATAAACAGGATCAAACCGCCCTGAACATCCTCCTGAACGTGATCGAGTTCGGAATGGACGCCCAGGAAGCCGCCGAGGCGCCCCGCGTCAGCACACTGCATCACACCGATTCCTTCAATCCGGGAGGTATCGTCGGCGAAGGAGTTCTCGAGATACAAGAGGGGGTCCCGGACGCAACTATCGGGGAACTGGAGGCGATGGGCTACAAGGTTCGTCGCCGTTTCTTGTCCATCCCCGCGGTCATCCTCAACAAAGAGAAAGAAGGGATCGTGCAGGCGGGAGCACGAGAAGCCCACGCCGGGGTCAGGGCGTGGTAGCAGGAGATCCTCGAGGCGGAGTCGAGAAGAGTCTCCTGCAATCAGGGATTGGCGGTCAGTCCCCTCGTCGCCATTCTTCAAACCGGATCGGCTTGGGGAACGCAATCTCTTCGTAGCAGCGGAGGGCGAACTCGTCGGTCATGCCTGCGACATAGTCCACAACAATCTGAAGGGAAGATGCGCCTTCTTCCTCGTGAAGCGGTTGGAGTTTTTGGAGGTAATAGGCGAAGTGATTGTCCACGAACCGCTGTGATTTCGAAGGCTCGCCCCGGTGCATTCGCCATCTTTCACAATTCTCCAGAAGATGATCGAATAGGGCGTTGAGAATCCGGCGGCAGTACAACTTGTATTCGAGCAGAATTTCGTGGCTGTAGATGTTCCGGGAGTTGAAGTCCTTCAGCCTCCTGACCAATTGCTCCTTCTCCTCGGAGAAACCGATTCGCCCGTGTTCCTTGCCGAACTGGATGACGTCCAGCACGAGAGTGTTTATGATTTCGCCGTTCTTCGCCCCCAGCTCACGCCGAATTTCATCGGGAATGTCGTCGTTCTTAAGCAGCGGCGCCCTTGACGCGTCTTCGAGGTCCCTCCCCAGGTAAGCAATCATATCGGAAATCCGGACGACGCATCCCTCCCAGGAGGAAGGGATTTTCCCCCTCTCCCTGATGGTCTCAAGAGCAGGGCAATCATGTCCCGGCGAGATCGGATAGTCGGCAATCTCACCGCAGTGGGAGATGATGCCATCTCTGACGGCATAGGTGAGGTTCAATCCGTCCCCGTCGTTGGCGAGCTTATCTGCGACACGAAGGCTGTGCACTTCGTGATGAAAAGGGGGCGAGGAGGGGTTCTTCGCGAGCACGATTTCGTTTATCAGTTCCTCCCCGGCGTGGCCAAAAGGAGCGTGTCCGAGGTCGTGCCCGAGTCCGATCGCTTCCGCCTTTTCGACGTCGAGGCCTGAGCCCTTACAAATCGTGGCGGCGATGGTGGCGACGTGAAGGCAGTGCTCGATTCGCGTACAGACGTGGTCGTTCGTCGGCGAGAAGAAGACTTGCGTCTTACGCTTGAGCCGCCTGAAAGCGAGAGAATGGATGATAGCCGTCTGGTCCCGGAAGTAAGGACCTCTGACATCCTCCTTTCGCTTATGCAGCCTCGCGCGATACTGTTCCTCTGAGAGCGGATTGTGCATCATCGCTTTTGCTAAGCCCGCCCTTTACGAGCAATTGGTCCCGATGCCCCCGAGCCAGTCCGGGCCTCCGCGTCTTTGGGCGGCGACGCTTGCGGAATCAGGTCTCGCGGCCACTTTTCGCCGCCTTGTGGGCTCGACTCTATCTTACGCCTCGGCGTGGAACTTCTGCCAGCGTTCCTCCAGGTCGGGCTGCTGGATCGTCTCCATAACGTAATTGGCGATTTCGGCTCCGGTAGCGCCGCCGGGTCGCCCGGTAATCACCAACTTCTTTTCGAACTGCCCGCAGATGTCGAGAGCCATCTCGAGTCGCTTCGCTCTCTCCTCGTAGCCGATATGCCGGAGGAGCATAGCTGCGGCGCGAATCATGCTGCACGGGTCTGCGAACTGGGCTCGCCCCTCCTTCACCATTCTGGGAGCGCTGCCGTGGATGGCTTCGAACATGCTGTACCCTTTGCCGATGTTCGCGCTTCCGGCTGTGCCGACGCCGCCCTGCATCTCCGCGGCTTCATCGGTCAGGATGTCTCCATAAAGGTTGGGCAGGACCATCACTCGGAACTGCTTCCGCCGTTTGGGGTCAATGAGCTTCGCGGTCATGATGTCAATGTACCAATCGTCGCACTCGATTTCCGGATACTCCTCGGCGATCTTCTGCCCGATCTTCAGGAATTTGCCATCGGTGGTCTTGACGACGTTGGCTTTGGTGACGATGGTGACGCGGTTGATGCCGTTCTTCTCAGCGTACTCGAAGGCGGCTCGGATGATTCTTTCGCTTCCCTGGCTGGTGATGACCTTGAAATCCACCGCCAGGTCTTCTGTAACTTCGATCCCGCAGGAGCCGAGAACATACGCCCCCTCGGTGTTCTCGCGGAAGAACATCCAGTCAATCTCCTCCTTGGGAATCCTAACCGGTCGGACGTTGGCGAAAAGGTCAAGCTCCTTTCGCATAGCCACGTTAGCGCTCTCGATGTTAGGCCAGGGGTCGCCTCTTCTGGGAGTGGTGGTCGGTCCCTTGAGAATCACGTGGCATTTCTTGATCTCTTCGAGGACATCGTCGGGGATGGCCTTGTTCACCTCGGCGCGTTTCTCAATCGTTAGCCCTTCGATAACTCTGAATTCGATCTTCCCCGAAGCTTTCTCTTCTTCCAGCAGAAACGCGAGAATGCGTTGGGCTTCCTTGGCGATGAACGGGCCGATGCCGTCGCCTCCCACAATCCCGATGATGATTGGCTCGAGCGAGGAGTAATCAGTCAACTCCTCTCCCTTTTTCATTCGCTCGACACGTTCGAGCTGTTCCTCGAGGATTTTGGCGAAATGCTCCTTGGCTCTTTCGATGGCTTCGTCACTCATATTCATCCTTTCACAATGCGGGTTACATGTTTCTTGAAGCTTTTAGGTCAGAGGCACATAACTTACGACAGAGAATTCGGAGCAACACCCTTCTCGCACAACGAGAGGTTATCGGTCAAGAAATCTGGCAATGTAGTTCTTGTTCCGATACTCCTCCACCATTTTAGGGTCGAGAGGATACTGCCCGAATTCCTTCCCCGTCTCCACCATTGCCTTGTAGTTCTCGGGCTTGACCGCCGGGTGGATGCTATTCGATGAAGCCAAAATATGTCCACCTCCGGGGGAAGCTTTGGCAATGGTTTCTTTGACAGCTTCGACAACTTCTTCCGGTGTTCCACGCGAAAGGAGCTCGCCGCAATCTACGTTTCCAGCAACAGCAATTCTGTCGCCGTATTGTTCTTTGACCCTACCGATGTCCATATCAGCAATAGGCTCGAGGGGGTCCAGGGCGTCAAGTCCAGTATCAACGATGTCGTCCATTATGGGCCAGAGATTTCCATCGGTGTGTTTCATAAAGGGAACCCCTTTTTCCTTAGCGACATCAACAGCTTCCTGAAGGTACGGCAAAACAAATTCTCTGAAATGCCCGGGCGACATAAGGGGAGCCTGCCTGTATGCGTAATCATCTCCCGTGAGCAATATGTCGGCGCCTTCATCAGCGGCACGTTCCAACACACGTTTCTTATAACTCATTACGACTCTGGCTAAGCGTTTGGCATAATCAGGATTCAAAACATAATCCATCAGCAGATTTTCCATCCCCCTGAGATAGTGAGAAAACTCAAAGGCGTCATGCCCCAAGAAGATTATCGCCTTGTCGCCTTTGAAACGCTTCACAGCCTCCTTCAACGTATCGAAACGATAGTCCGTATCGGGCTCCGGAGGAACGTAGGCGTCCAAATCCTGTTCTTTTTGGATAGGGTGGGAGACGACGTAAGGGATGCCCGTGGACGGGATTTGCCACGTAACATCCCACTCGTCCACATAATGCTGCTCATCAATCCATTCTTTGACACGAGCATCCTCAAATATGACTATCGCATCTATGTCCTCTCTTTCTATGAAATCAGCCTGTATTTGATAAATGCCTTGAGAACCCCTCTGGACTTTTGTGTCCAGTGATAGGTCCGGATAGAGCGCCTTAATGACTGGCTCATTTATTATCAACTCAAAGATAGGGACTCTATCAGGTTGCTCCCGCCTCAATGCCCTCATCATTCTTTCGTATCCGGTCATCATGTTTCTCTCCTAAACTCAAGCAGTGCCTTGTCCTCTTCTCAGTCGCGCAGTCCCCTGTTGCCGACCAGGGGCCCCCACCGAGCCGTCTATCCGGGAGCCGAAGCGCAGGCTCTTCGGGTCAACTTTCCTTTCCACGGGCACTGGGTCACGAAAGATGTAAGGGAGCTGTGCTATTCTCTGTGGGTAGTCCCGGCACCTCTCGGCCTGAAACTCAACGGAAACGCTCGCATCTTGGAACATATCCGGGCTGTCGAGTCCAAGCTTTTTCTCAATAGTGGGCAGGAACGCCGCGTTGATTTCGTAGCCCACAGAGTTCCTGCCCAGTTGCTGCGCAGCGAGGACGGTGGTTCCGCTCCCCAGAAAGGGATCGAGAACGACATCACCGCAAAACGAGAACATCTTGATCAGGCGACGGGGCAACTCGACGGGAAACATAGCGAGATGCTTGTCCTGCTTCTCGCCGGGGAAATTCCAATGCCCGTAAAAAAGCTCGTTCCACTCGTCTTTCGACAGTTTTGACCTCTCCTTCTGCTCCAACGTGGGCCTCGGGGCACGCCCCAGTTTCTTGAAAATGAGGATAAATTCATAATCGAGCTTGATGATACCGTTTCGGGGATAAGGGAACGACCCCATGATAGTGGCGCCGCCGGAGGTATGGCAGGTCGTCACCTTCTGCCAGATTATAGCTCCCATGTAGTCAAAGCCCACCGTCTCGCAGAACCTTATGATCTCCGTGCGTATCGGAATGACTTTGTAGCGCCCGTAATACACGGATCTCGCGAACTGGTCTCCTATATTCACGCACATGCGGCAACCTTTGCGGAGAACCCGGTGGCATTCGTTCCAGACGAGGTTGAGGTTGTTGATGTAATCCTCGTAGCTATGATTGTACCCTATCTGACCCGGCGCTCCGTAGTCCTTGAGCTGCCAATAGGGGGGCGAGGTCACTACGAGGTGAACCGAGCCATCGTGCAGTTCTGACATATCTCGAGAGTCGCCTATGATTACCCGGTGCACGCTCATGAGAATCCCTTCCATTCAACGCCAAGCTTCTTCCTAAACTTACCATAACAGCCAGTCCGGCGCCAACCGGGTTGCCGATGGGGGTGCGGCTGCGTTCAAGTGGTAGAGAAGTTGCCTTTGGTTTCTTTATCCCGCGTTGCAGGACTCCGAGTGATGAACCGCAACTGAAGAATAAGATGGATAGGAGAAGGAGAAGGGAGTTCTCTGACAGGATGAACGGGATTGAGAACGTGCGCTCTATCCTGTTATCCAGTCAAAAAAATGCTGGGTCTTCTCCTATCCATGATCGCGAGGACGGGAGGTCAAGTGGCGGAACCAGCCTTTCCTTTCACGAAGAGCAACCTGTTGATCGCGTTGATGTAAGCTTTGGCGCTTGCCTCGATGACATCGGTGCTTGTACCCCTGCCCGTAACTTCTGTGCCCCGATGGCGGACGCGGACGGTTACCTCGCCCATGGCGTCCTTACCGCTGGTGACAGCCCGGAGCGAATACTGAAGGAGGCGGCACTTCATTTTGGTTATCCTATCTATCGTCTTGTAGGCGGCGTCCACCGGTCCGTCGCCGCCGCAGGAAGCATCCTGAAAGACCTCGTCCTCCTTTTTCAGGCGGACAGTCGCCGTGGGGATCGTGGTGGTCCCGGTGCTTATCTGGATGTACTCGAGCTGATAGGTTGAGGGGATCGGGAGTAGCTGTTCCTCCATCAGCGCCCGGATATCCTCATCGTAGATTTCTTTTTTCTTATCCGCCAGGGACTTGAAGGCGGCGAAAGCTTCATCCACTTCCTCTCGGCCGGGAGTGTATCCGAGCTTTCTCAACCTCTCGCTAAAAGCGTGTCTCCCGGAGTGCTTTCCGAGGACAAGCTTGCTGCCGGTCAACCCGACATCGGCCGGTTTCATAATCTCGTAGGTCGTTCTCTCTTTCAGGATACCGTCCTGATGGATGCCCGCCTCGTGAGCGAAGGCGTTGCGGCCGACGATCGCCTTGTTCGGCTGGACAATTATCCCGGTCATCTTGCTGACGAGCCGGCTTGCCTTGATAATCTCGCGGGTGTTGATGCCGGTGCGGAAATCGAGGATGTCTTTCCGCGTGCGAATGGCCATGACGACCTCTTCAAGGGAGCAGTTTCCGGCTCTTTCTCCAATGCCGTTCACGGTGCACTCGACCTGCTGTGCTCCATTGACGACCGCCGCGAGAGAATTGGCGACGGCGAGACCCAGATCGTTATGGCAATGAACGCTGATGATAGCCTTCGAGCCGTTCTTCGTCTTCTCCCGCAAATGCTTGATGATTCGCCCAAACTCCTCCGGTGTCGCGTAGCCGACGGTATCGGGAATGTTGACGGTCGTCGCACCGGCATCCACGACGGCGTCAAACACGGCGGCGAGGAAATCGAGGTCTGTGCGAGACGCGTCCTCCGGGGAAAACTCCACGTCATCCACGAATTTCTTCGCGTATTTCACCGAATCCACCGCCAGCTTCAGGATTTCTTCCTCCGCCTTTTTCAGCTTGTACTTCATGTGGATTTTGGAGGTGGCAAGGAAAACGTGGATACGAGGTTTTTTTGCGTCCTCCAGCGCTCCGGCCGCGGCATCAATATCCCCCCTTACGCACCTCGCCAGGCCGGCGACGGTCGGCTCTTTCACTGTCCCGGCGACGGCTTTGACCGCTTCGAAATCACCGGGCGAGGACACCGGGAATCCGGCCTCGATGACATCCACTGCCAATTTCTCCAACTGCCGGGCCACTTCCATCTTCGCCCTTGTGTCCATACTGGCGCCGGGCGATTGCTCCCCATCCCGCAGGGTTGTGTCAAAAATCACTATTCTCTCACTCATTTTCTCACCTTTCAGATGCTGATAATCGGACCTTTGGTTTTCTTCCTTTTCCCGCTAACGGCGAAGCCTGCCCTGGCAGCTCCTGCCCAGCCCTACGAGAACAACGGCAAACCGTTTGGTCTCTGGCAAAGGCCGGAACGCAGTGCAGGCGCGGATAGGACGAGGTGGCATCGTGTCTTCGTGCGCCACCCTCCAAACCGTGAGCCCGTGCCTGCGGATTCGGATAAGGCGAAGTGACTTGCTGTTGACATCCTATTCAATACCCACTTAGTCGCTGCTCATTTCTGTATCCAACTCATCATACCGCGGAGGGTCTCGCCCACTTCCTCGATGAGATGGTCTTTCCCCCGCTGAACCAAAGCCCGGTAAACAGGCCGATTCGCCTGGTTCTCGAGAATCCACTCTCTCGCGAATTCACCGCTGCGGACTTCCTCGAGGATTACTCTCATTTCCTCTCGAGTGTCCTCCGTGATGATGCGCTCGCCGCGAGTGACATCCCCGTACTCAGCGGTATCGCTTATGGAATACCTCATCCCTGTGATGCCCTTTTCGTGCATGAGATCAACAATCAGCTTCAGCTCGTGAAGGCACTCGAAATAAGCTATCTCTGGCTGGTATCCTGCTTCCACCAGCGTGTCGAAGCCTGCCCTGACCAGCTCCGTGACTCCGCCGCAGAGAACGCATTGCTCCCCGAAGAGGTCGGTCTCCGTCTCCTCGGCGAATGTGGTCTCAATGACGCCAGCTCGTGTGGCGCCGATCCCCCTGGCGTAAGCGAGGGCAAGGTCCTTAGCTTGCCCGCTCCGGTCCCGATAAACGGCAATCAGGGCTGGCACTCCTCCTCCCTCGGTGAAAACCCTCCGGACCAGATGCCCCGGCCCTTTCGGGGCAACCATGAAAACGTCGAGGTAGTCCGGCGGCACAATCTGGCTGAAGTGGATATTGAATCCGTGTGAGAAGACGAGTGCGTCGTTCTCCTGAAGGTTTTCAGCGATAGCTTCTTTGTACAAGCGAGCCTGAAGGGTGTCCGGAACGAGCATCTGCACGATCTGAGCGTCCCGGGCAGCCGTGGCAGCATCCAACGGCTTAAATCCCGCCTCCTCC
>JABMQX010000144.1 GCA_013203085.1 bacterium
CCGTTAGGATGGCGACCTTTGAAAAGGGGAGTCTGAGCGGGTAAACCTTCCTCGCCCAGTAGTAGCCCAGACACGCCTCCAGCCCGTATGAACTGGCTGTGGCCACTGCCGCTCCCACGATCCCGAAAAGGGGCACAAGAAGGGAGTTCAACACGAGGTTCATCGCCGCCCCGCAGACAATTGATAGAGCGTAGTATTTCATTTTGTTTGCGAAGCATATTCCCATGGCGCCCAAGTAGAATGCCGCATGGAGGACTCTGCCGAAGGCGAGCAAGCCGACGACCATGTGCCCGTCGTAATATGCCGGACGGGTCAGTATCTTCAGCGCTTCCAGTGAGAACAGAGAGAGAAACATACTGAGGGCAGAAGAAAGGAGTAGAAAGTAGAGAAACACCTTCCTGAAAACCCTCTCCGCCTCCGGCTTGCGGTACATCGAGTAGGCTATCGGCGACCACGCAAGTTGAAAAGCCATGAACAAGAAGGTCTGTAAGGCGGCAAGCTTGAATCCGACGGAATAAAGCCCGACTTCGCGGAGAGTTGTCATCTTCACGAGAAACAACCTGTCCGCCGACCCCATGACCCATCTCGAAAGGGACGCCGGGACCATCGGCACACCGAAACTCAGCAGCACCCGAAACTGTTTGAGGGAGAAGCTGAATTTGACGTGCCGGGCAGTGAGAAAAAGGCCGACGCCGGAAAATAGAACCGCAGAAACTAAACCGCTCACAAAAATGCCTATCAGCCCCTTCCTGAGAAACACGACCAGAACGATTGTCAATAGTGTCTGAAACAGTCCACGCCCCAGGACCAGCAGGTTGAACCTGATTTTCTGAAAATTGAGCCGCATGACTGTAATAGGCATCCGCATCATTGCATTGAAAGGAATCGTCAGAAGGCTCACTAAGATAAAAGGAGAGTATCGCCCGTGTCCGAAGAGGATGCGAGAGAGAGAACCGGAAAATGGCGCAAGCACCGCACAGACAACTAACGGCGCCAAAGATTGAAACCAGAAGCCTGTCGAGACGAGGTCTCTTTTTCCTGCCTCATCGTTGTCGTGATAGAACCGGAAGACCGCAGAACTCATGCCCAGAAGCAGAGCCATCGAAAGGAGCGAGGAAACCGTGCTGATGACGTCGAGAACGCCGTAGTCTCCGGGAGAGAAAATGCGCGTGTAAATGGGGACCAGGAAGAAAGAGATGGAGCTGAGAACAACGTTCCCGAAACCGTAAACAATGGTATCTCTGGATACCCTTTTCAGATACTCTTTCAGCATGATTTCTTCGGGTTACGGCACACGGCAAGTAGTATCAGGCAGCCCCGGACGTCCTCCGGGGACGATGCCGGGCATACGCGGCGTTCGCCTAACAGGCGCGCGAAGCGCCTCTCTGCCGCCCATCTTCCGATTGCGCTATGCGAGAGCGGAATGCGAAGCCAGCACAGATGCGACATAAGGACGGCCCACGCCCGAGCGGTCACGCCGGGAGGGCCTTTTGCCCCGAGGTGCACCAACCAGTTCTCTCCCTGGACGTAAAATCCGCAAACCGCGAAGTAGTCCGATAGCAGGTCTCTGAGCTCCGCATAGTCCATCTCGTTGATATGTCCACGCGTACGGGATATGGCGGAGTAAACCGGACGATTCGGCGTCGAAATCACAAACATGCCGTCCGGCTTGAGGACCCGAACGACCTCTGCCATGAACCGAGGCGTCAGAACCGGAGAGATGTGCTCCAACGTCTCAAAAGAGACCACTACGTCAAAGGATGCGGCAGGGAAGTTCATGCAAGTTACATCCATTTTCTCGAAAGAGACATTCGGGACCTGATGCATCGTCCGAGCGTAATTCAGTGCTTCCTCATCGAGATCAACACCTATTACCCTTCTCGCCTTTCCGACTTTCGCCAGATGGTACGCCCCATAGCCCTTACCCGTCGCTGCATCGAGAACGGTCTTGTCACGAACGAAGCCTTCCGCAAACAAGTAGTGGCTTATGTCGAAAGCGAAAGTCGGCAAAGGAACTGCGTATGGACGCAGTCGCAAGTAGTAGTGAAACAATGGCCGGCGGCTAATACTCGTCCCTCTCAGTCGCTTCGTGTTACCGGTTGCACCTGCGATAAGCAGGGTCTTTGCTTGCGGGTGTGCCACTAAACTAATCCGTCGCTCAGCCGGCGCCTCTATCGAGGTCTCCGGATGCTTGCACTTTCACAGGTTTTTCGTTTTTATCCTTCTCCCCGAGTGGAAAGGGTCCGGTATAGGAGAAGGAGTTTCCTTGCCGTTTGGTGCCAGTTGAGCTCTTCTCGAACCGCCCTTTTCCCAGCCTCGCC
>JABMQX010000002.1 GCA_013203085.1 bacterium
GAATAGGGAGATACCACCTGAAGTGCTTCAGCAAGAACGAGAATGCTGAGGTGGTGGCTGTGGCCGACCCCGACCAACCTCTGGCGAACAGCCTTGCCAAGAAATACGATGTCCCGAAAGTCTACAAGGACTATTCGGAGCTGAATGCCGATCCGGGCATTGATGCGGTGGTGGTTGCCCTTCCCAACTCTCTCCATCACACCGCGAGTATCGAGGCGATGCGGGCAGGCAAACATGTCCTGTGCGAGAAGCCGATGGCGATTTCCGATACAGCCGCAGAGGAAATGGCGAAAGTCGCGTCAGAGACCGGGTGCAAGCTGATGATCGCATTCAACAGCCGCTTCAAGGAGGAAACACAGTTTCTCAAGAGGGCAGTTGACGATGGACAACTGGGGGATATTTACTATGCCAAAGCGGTGGCATTCCGTCGAAGGGGGACACCGCAGATTGACTTCCCTCCGACGGGGGACATGGGTAGAGGACACTGGTTTGTGGAGAAGGATGAAGCAGGTTCCGGGGCCCTTTTCGACATCGGGGTGCACGTTCTCGACTCGGTGCTGTGGTTGATGGGCTACTCGAAAGCTCTCGCTGTCTCAGGGGGGACGTATGACCTCATCAGCCAACAGCGTTTCAGGAAAGGGGAGTTCACCGTCGAGGACATGGCGGTGGGTTTCATCCGCCTCGAGAACGGGGCAATTGTGACGGTGGAATCGAGCTGGGTCGCCAATAACGAAGACCAGTGGCAGATCAAGCTCTTCGGCACGAAAGGAGGAGCGAAGACTGCCCCCCTGACAATCTACACGGAAAGCCACGGCAAGCTGATTGATATCGCGCCTCCCCCTGGCGAGATCAGCACTGAATCGGGGTATCAACAGCAGGATGACTATTTCGCGGAGTGCATCGCAAAGGATCGAACAATCGAGATCAGCACCCCGGAAGAAGGGCTGGAAATTACGCGGATTCTCTCCGGGCTGCTTCGATCCGCGGAGGAAGGCAGGGAGCTGAATTTCGTCAACGGGGTTGCTGTTCGGGGCGAGGTATAGCTGGTCAACTATGTCATCGGTGCTCGTATCCGGAGGGGGAGATTCAGCCGTCAATTCTGGCGAACGGAAGGTGCACGGGAACCCGGAGGGCGAAGACCCCGCACAGGGATAGACACAATTCAACAGAAACCTGTTTATCCTGCTATCCTGTCGGAAGAAAGATGTGACCGAACTTATGAGCAGGAGCACTTAGAGGCACGGGCTTGGTCGATAATGCCTTTCCCACATCAGGAGTTGCCCGTTCCGCAGGCAGAAGCCTGCACCGCTCTTACCGGCGATGCTTCGGTCTTTCCCCTTATACTCTTCTCTGCGCGTTTGTGCCCCCGGTGCTACTCTTTCCTTCCCCTCCGTGAAGCGGTGTGCCAGACTGGTGAATATCGGCGGACTTCCCTCCATCAGTTGAGCTATACCCACTTCCTGCGTTGCCACAGCGGAGATGAGCGAATGTTGACATGCACTGTCGGGATGGTACACTTTCGTCGCAGGGCAAACGAATGCTGAACCTTCAAGGGATGAGGCTGTGACAAGCAAGGAACGAATGCTGAGGGCGTTAAACCGAGAAGTGCCCGACCGGTTGCCAATCTCCGTGCATCAATGGCAGAAGTATCATCTGGACAAGTATCTGGACGGGATAGATGAGCTGGAGGCCTTCCGCAAGTTCGGTCTGGACGCTGCTATTGTTTACTTCGAGGCAGTGGGGCAGTTCTGGACGCCTGCCCCTCCGGGAGAAGGCAGCTTTACACATGATTGGCAAGAAGAGGTCACTGTCGTCAAGGACGATCCCGACGATCGCATTATCCATCATACAATACATACGCCTGAAGGAACCTTGACATACAAGACACGGCTGCGTCCGATCACCATCTGGATCACCGAATACCTCATCAAAAGGCCGGAGGACGTGGACCTGATTGAGAAGTACATGCCTGTGCCAAAACTGAACAAGCGAGCAGTCGCTGCGGTTTACGACCGCCTTGGCGACGACGGCATATTCCGGGGGTTCATCTGGGGAGATCAAGCAGGCTGCTGGCAGCACGCGTGCTGCCTGTACGGAGAAGAGCAGATGATTTACGCAGCAATGGATGACCCGCCATGGGTGCACCGTTTGCTGGAAGTGCTATTGCAGAAGAAGCTGCGATTTATTGAAGAATCTCTTGACGGCGCCAGGTTCGACCTGATCGAGACCGGCGGTGGAGCGGGGTCCAGCACTGTCATCTCTCCCAAGATGCACGAGGAATTCTGCACGCCGTACGCCCGGCGAATGCACGATGCTCTACACGCTATCGGCCATAAGGTCACGTATCATACCTGCGGCGGCATGATGCCGTTGCTGGACATGATTGTCGCCAACGGGTGCGATGCGTCCGAAACACTTAGTTGTTCGGAAGTCGGCGGGGACGTGCGCGACATCAGTGAAGTGAAACGGCGAATCGGCGAAAAGGTCTGCTTGATAGGCGGTTTCAACCAGTTCCAGATTCTCGAACGAGGCACTCCTGAACAGGTGAAAGCCGAGGTCCATCGGCTTTTCGAGGAGGCAGGTCGTGGAGGAGGATATATATGTTCCACATCCGACCACTTCTTCGAGGCGCCGCTGGACAACATCCGCGCCATGGCCGAAGCCGCCCGCGACTGCGTATATTGAATGAAGGCCGGCCCAGGTAGGCCTCCTTTGTTCAGCAAGGTTGGCTGTCATTCAGGATTTCACGTGTGTCATTAAGGTCCGTGTGGCTAAGCTCTGAAGGTCACATCCAATGAACGATGCCCAGATCAAAACGGAACGCGTGTTGGCGGCTCTCGAGCTGCGAAGTTCCTGCCCGACGCCGCTCTATCTGGACTTCGACATAAAAACATACGAGCAGATGGAGGCTTTAGTCTTCGACGACATGATTGCTGTCGGGTGAGGGAATACGGATCCTCTCGACCTGCAGGAGTTCGAAGAAGAGATATGACAATCGCAGAAGGAGCTACGGAATGAAACGATATGGTATGGTTGTCAAGGTGCGTCCGGAGAAGCTCGACGAGTACAAGCGCCTGCACGCGAGCGTCTGGCCCGGGGTGCTTAAAACGATCCGCGACTGCAACCTCCGAAATTACTCGATCTTTCACAAGAACGGGTACCTCTTCAGCTACTTCGAGTATATCGGGGAGGATTTCGACGCCGACATGGCCCGAATGGCCGCCGATCCCGTCACGCAGAAGTGGTGGGAACTGTGCGAGCCGTGCCAGGAACCGCTTCCCACCAGGGCTCAAGGTGAACGGTGGTGGGCGGCTATGGAAGAGGTGTTCCACTGCGAATGACTTCCGCATGGGCAATATCCCCGGAAATGTTTTGCCTTGAAAGGGGGCGAAGGCTATCGCCGATGGTTATGATGGCATCGCCATCAGCCTTATCGATCAACTTCACGGTTGATCAGCAGCCATGTATCTATGGCTTTTGTCCGGTGATACAGCTTGCCTTTTACTGCCGCTATGGCATCAGGCCATCGAGCATGGACGCTGGCGCCGGCATCATCACAAAAGAGAACGTCGCCAGTGTAATGGAGCTCAGCAAGAAGAACTACCGATGAGGACAATGACGTCGAGAGAAATGGTGCTTGCGGCTTTCGACCACGTCGAAGGCGACCGAGTGCCGGCGTGGTGTGGGGCTTCCGTCGAGTTCTGGGAGAGGGCGAAACTTCACCTGGAGCTGGATGATGAGGGCCTTCGTTTACGGCTCGGAGATGACTTCCGGCGTGTCTGGGCGAGCTATGCCGGTCCGGAGTTCCGGTTGTCGCCGCGAGCCACCTGCCGGACCCCTTTCGGAGTGGAAAGACACGGACTCGGCTATGGGCAACCCCTGAATCACCCTCTCGCCGGCGCGACCCTTGCCGAGGTTGACAACTATCCGTGGCCCGATCCCGCGTGGATGGACGTTTCGCGCATCCGGGCCGAGGCCGAGAGATACGGCGGAGAGTATGCCATTCTGGGCGGTGATTGGTCGCCTTTTTGGCATGACGCCATTGACCTGCTGGGCATGGAAAATCTTTGCTTGAAGATGTGCGATGAGCCGGAGCTTATGGACTCTTTGATGCAGCACATCGTGGATTACTACGCGGAGGTAAGTCGCCGCATTTTCGACGCCGCTGACGGCGCCATTGACATATTCTTCATCGGGAACGACTTCGGCAGCCAAACGGGGCCGCTCATCGGAGAAAAGCTTTTCGAGCGATTTATCCTGCCTCACCTCCAACGACTTATTGATCTGGGCCATGCCTATGGTTTGAAGGTCATGCTCCATTGTTGCGGCGGGTTTGCCCCCCTCATCCCCATGATGATCCAGGCCGGCCTCGACGGCTTGCACGCGATTCAACCTTGCTGTCACGGCATGGAACTCCGACGGCTGAAAGCGGACTTCGGCGACAAAATCCTCTTCAACGGTTGCATTGATTCCCACCACGTCCTCATTGAGGGGACGCCGGATTCCGTTCGAGAAAAGACCCGCGAGGTGCTCGAAATCATGATGCCCGGGGGCGGTTACATAGGGGGAGCCAGCCATGATGCCATCCTCGAAGAAACACCTATCGAGAATGTGCTGGCGATGTTTGACGCAATTCGAGAATTCGGTACCTACCGCTGAACGTGGAGGAATCGGATGACGGCCAACGTCAAGACAATTCTTCATATGAAAGACATTGTGAAAGCCTTCGATGGCGTACGGGCCCTCGACCCCGTTGATTTCGATTCTGAGCTTTCTTTGACAGCATGCCGAACCGGGATGGGGCCTTTTTCAGGAGTTTCTCGGGATTCTGATCGTGGGCTGGCGGATGCAGCACTAAAAGTGCTATGGCTCATCAAGCCGCTTGCTTTTCTTCTCCTGTCTTGATATCCTATAAATAATCACGGGCGCCATCCTGTTCTCGATGGTTCGTCATCGGCATGGCGTCCCTGCTGGCTTTGCCGTTCACACAACTCGCGAGCGTAGTTAGCTCCCTCGGCAAGGAAGAGGAGAGGGATGGGAAATTTCTGTTCCACGTTTGACTCTATGGTTGACTGCGGCGTGATCGCCGTGCTGAGGACCGATTCTCCGTCTCAACTCGTTTCCACCGCGAGCGCCCTTGCAAAAGGGGGTGTCCGCTCTGTGGAAGTCACCATGACGACTCCGGGGGCCCTTGACGTGGTGAGAGATGCGGTTCGAGAGTTGAAAGAAGAAGCGATTATCGGCGTGGGTTCGGTCCTCGATGCGCAGACCGCCCGAGCGGCGATCCTTGCCGGCGCGGAGTTCGTCGTCAGCCCTATTCTGGACCCGGACATGATTCTCCTCGTGAACCGTTACGGCAAGGTAGTCATACCCGGCGCTTTCACGCCCACCGAGATTCTGGAAGCGTGGGAGGCTGGGGCGGACGCGGTGAAAATCTTCCCGGCGAGTGTGGGAGGCCCCGCTTATCTGAAAGCCATCAAGGGACCGTTGCCTCAGGTGAAACTCGTTCCGACCGGGGGAGTTTCGCTGGAGACTGCGGCCGACTTCATCAAAGCCGGGGCAGAAATGGTTGCCGCCGGGGGGAAACTTGTTCCTGCGAAAGAAATCGCCGCCGGCATGTTCGATGAGATAGCCGAGAGAGCTCGAAAGTTCGTCGAAGCCGTGGCGGCAGCTCGTTCAGAAATTGCCCGGTAGCGATGTCCTTGGCGGGGTCCGGTCGGATTGGCATACATGGACTTTTTGTTTTGGTTTTCGAGGGATTACATCTATGCGTTCCGGTAGGCGAGCAGCCTACCCCGTACTGAAGTGCAGCCACACCGCGTTTTTCGTCTTGATTTTCTTGCAACGCTTTGGTAGAAGGACACTGATTTACTGTCGCAGAATCGGGTATTATGGGAACCACGGATAGGGGATTATTATCTCGTGGCGTTGTTTTGCTGTGAACGAATGAGGTAAAGGGAAATCATGAAGCGGGCCACAGTTCTTCTTGTCGAGGATGACCAAATCGCCGCGAGCGCACTCACGGACTGCCTCAAACGGATGCGCTACCGTGTAGCCACATCCGTTACGGGGGTGGAAGTGATGCCGGCGATTGCTCGCCATCGCCCCAGCGCAATCTTGCTCGACATCAAGCTTCCCGACGCCGATGGAATCGCCGTTTTGAAGGAGATCAAGGGAGCGTACGAAGCGATTCCGGTGATCGTCATCACCGGCTTCGGAACCGTTGACAACGCCGTGGAATGCATGAAAAACGGGGCTTATGACTTCCTCAGGAAGCCGCTTGACTTCACTCGCCTTGAGTTTGTCGTTCGCAACGCGGTTATGCTTCACAGGTTGAAAAA
>JABMQX010000145.1 GCA_013203085.1 bacterium
ACCTTCGAGGGGGACAGCGACACCTGTCAGTGGCTCGATTCCCCTGAGGAGCTGGTCAACCCGACCAGTCCCCCCGCCAACGAGGTCAAAGGGAGGTTTTACCGAATCAAGGAGGAGTGATTTGGCTACACCCGTTTCATCACTGTCACTGGCGGGAAATCCCCGGTCGTGATTCGCCTCTCTTTCGCACTTCTGGGGTCGGAATAGAGGAGAGGGCGCATTCTTCGGTCACCGAGAAGCTCTTCCTGTTTTGATCGGGGTCATGAAGAACCGCCGTTTCCATCGGCGACCGGGGCGGATGGTGGTAGCACGTGCCCGCTTCACCCAAGACCGCAGAAAAATGTCCTTGACAAAAGCGCGCTGTTCGGATAGTTTTCGCGCGTTTTCCGGGGTTGTTTTTTCCCTAAGATAGCAGATAATGGCATGGAATCTTCGGGTGGTTGAAGCGTCAAGCACGGGAACCGGCAGGAACCGGTAGGTTCCTGCCTTTTCGTTTCATGGTTGTCTCCACTTGCCGGAATCAGTTCTTTGGAAGGAGAAGGTAATCATGTCGCAAGGGAAAGTGAAATGGTTTAACAACAGAAAAGGATATGGTTTCATCGAAAAGGAGGATGGGGAGGACGTTTTCGTACATCATACAGCTATCCAAACCGAAGGGTTTAGAACGTTGAACAAGGGCGAGGATGTGGAATTCGAGCTCGTTGACATGGGGCGGGGCCCTCAGGCTCGCAATGTTGTGAAGGTTTGACTCTTTCCGGTGGGGTAATTGTTCGAATATGCCCCGGCGATGCTTGTCACCGGGGCGTTTTTTTGAGATGATTGTTGTGTCAAGGCGGCCGGAGACTTCAATTCAGGGGTCGAAGCTGAAGCCCTCTCGGAAGACGGTGGCCTGTTTTTGAAAAACAATTCTGGAAACATTGTATCTTAGAAAAAGAGGTAGAAAGAATGAAAGTTCGCGTTTTCGACACAAGCGATGAAATGGGTCTGGCAGCAGCGAAGCTCTTCGCAGAAAGGATCAGAAGCAAGCCGGACATTGTCCTCGGTTTGGCGACCGGCAGCACCCCGGTGAGGATGTATGATGCTCTTGTCCGGGTGGCCAAGGAAGACGAGCTCGATCTGTCTCGCGTGGTGACTTTCAATCTCGATGAGTACATCGGATTGCGGGCCGACCATGACCAAAGCTACCGCTACTTCATGAACGAGCATCTTTTCGACAAAATCAGCATCCCGAAAGAAAACACCCATGTGCCGGACGGGATGGCTTCCGACCTGGAGGCGATGTGCGCCGCGTACGAAGAAGCGATCGAGGAAGCGGGAGGAATTGATCTCCAGCTTCTCGGGATCGGAGGCAACGGACATATTGCCTTCAACGAGCCCGGCTCCGGGGCGGACTCGAGAACCCGCGTCGTAGATCTCACGAGCGAAACGATTCGGGACAACAGCCGCTTCTTCCAGGACGAAAGCGAGGTGCCGAGGCAAGCAGTGACTATGGGTATCGCCTCGATCATGGAAGCTCAAGAGATCGTCCTCATCGCCGACGGAGCGCATAAAGCGGATGCCGTCGCGAAAGCAGTTGAGGGCGACATCTCATCGGCTGTTCCGGTGTCGTTCCTCCAGAAGCATCCCAATTGCATTTTCCTTCTCGAGCGGGAGGCGGCGAGTCGCTTATCCCCGGGTGTTCTGGAATAATGGGATTCGCCCGCCAAGGGGCCGGCTGCAACTTTTCATGACCGTCCCCGTGAAGGAAATTGAAATGACCAAGAGCCAATTGCTTCGAGCCCTTCGGGAAGCCGTGAGGACGTCGGAGCTCATTGTTCTCCCCGCGCGCCCGATGCGATATTGGGTGAAGGGGCCCCTTCGCCCTGTGGGAAAGGACTTGGGAACGGCGCTCGCGCAGAACGGCAATGTCTGTTCCGATTGGAGTAAAGTCCGCGTCGCTGCCGGATTCGACCCGTCTCGTGTGCGGAATTGCGTCTTCGAGGGCGCAGTGGTCATCGGGAAGTTCGACGCGATGGCAGAGGTCTCGCCGGGCGTCAAGGTTCCCACCGGCCTCTCTGCCAGCAGGATCACCAACTGCGTCATCGCGGACAACGCCCTCGTCGCCGATACGAAACTCCTCGCCAACTACCTTGTGGGCAAGAAGGCTGTAGTTTTCGCCAACGGCATTGTTGCCGCCAATCCCCCCTGTGTTTTCGGGACGGGGCAGGTTCTCCCTGTCGCTCTCGAAACCGGCGGAAGGGAAGTGGAAGTTTACGCGGAGATCACGGTGGGTGTGGCTGCCCGGATTGCCACATCCCGCCGTGACGCGTCCCTCCTTGAGAGTTACCACAAGCTCTTGGAGGACTATCTCAGCAAGATCGGCGGCGAACGAGGCTTCATCGGAGAAGCCGCCGTCGTCCGAAACTGCCCCGCAATCAGGGACACTTTCGTCGGACCACACGCTGTCCTTGACGGCGTCACGCTCGTCGAGAATTGCGCTGTCTTGAGCAACGCGGAGGAGCAGACGCGGGTTGAGGGGGGCGCATTAGTGAAGAATTCGATTCTACAATGGGGCTGCCATGTATCTTCAATGACGATTGTTCAGGATTCCGTGTTGTGCGAGCATTCCAGTGCCGAGCGCCACGGGAAGGTTACTGAATCCATCCTTGGCCCGAACACTTCGATAGGCGAGGGGGAGGTCACGGCGTCCCTTGTGGGGCCGTTTGTCGGTTTCCATCATCAGTCCCTGCTGATCGCCGCCTACTGGCCCGAAGGGAAAGGGAACGTGGCTTACGGCGCGAACGTCGGCAGTAACCACACCTCCCGCTTGCCCGACCAGGAGATTCGTCCCGGCGAAGGCAACTTCTTCGGCCTCGGCACAAACATCAAGTTCCCTTCCGATTTTTCGCGCGCTCCTTACTCCATCATCGCCACCGGCGCCACCACTCTCCCCCAGAAAGTCACCTTCCCCTTTTCGCTCATCAACACGCCCACCGCTCACATCGCCAGTATACCGCCCGCCTTCAACGAGATCGTTCCGGGTTGGGTCCTTGCCAGAAACATCTTCATGGTGAAGAGGAACGAAAATAAGTACATCAAACGGAATAAGGCTCGACGATTCAAGTTCGATGCCGAGGCGCTCCGCCCCGAAATCGTTGATATGATGCTCCACGCCAGAAAGACACTGACGAAGGTTGGCGGAAGGGAGGTCTATACAGGAAAAGACATTCCGGGGCTGGGCAAGAACTATTTGGTCGAAGCCAATAGAACGGCAGCCGTGGAGACCTACACTTTCTATATTCAGTACTACGCTCTGACGGGGTTGCTCAGGGAACTCCAGCAGATTATCGCACGGGGAGGGAAAATCGCCTCTGATTTCCTCCGAACCCGCTCCTCGAATAGGAGGTGGGAACACGAGAGGAAAATCCTGCTGAGGGAGCTTGCCGACAACGATCTTCGCCAAGACCTCCGGCTCCTCGCCGATATGGAGAAGAAAATCGCCCACGACATTCTCGAGGCGAAACGGAAGGACAACATCCGGGGCGAGAGGATCATCGCTGATTACGCGGATGCACACCCCCCCGCGGAGGAAGACTCCTTTGTCAAGGAAATCCTTCGCCTCGCTGAGAGCCGCAGAAAGGAGATCGGAAGATTGCTTCGGGTTATCCCGTCTTCCAACCGCCGCCGAGGCAGTAGGAATTCGTAGGCACATCGCAGTTGAGGCGGTCTCGCCCGTCAGTTAAGCTCTCTTTTGACTTCCCGAAGTTCCACGTCATCAATCCTGATGAAGAATGGGCTGCCCTTTCTGTTGCCGCACCTCACCCAGAGGCTGGCAGATGAGGAGTTGGCTCGGAAAACTCGCTCGAAGCGAAACCACTTGGCTGGCGCCGTTTTCTCCGTCTCCAAGAAGTTCGGTGACCAGACGAGAGATAGCGTCTTGATGGGGTCGGTTGTCTGGCCCGTCGGGTCGTGCCCAACTGTGATGAAGGCATCGCGGTTTTTCTCTTTCCCTCCTTCGTAGAGCAACCAGCCCGAGAACAGATACTCGCTGCCGGGACTAACACGGACTTCGGTCACAATGGCAATGTCGAAATCCGGTCTCCGAGAGCCGATTTTCACAGAGAAACCCTATTCCCGCCCGGCGGTTCTCGAGCAGGAAGTCTCCTCCCTTTCTGCGACGCGTTTCCACCCTTTCGGAAGACCGTTCTGCAGTTCTCCTTCGAAGTCCCCCTGTGGAGCGAGATTCTCTCCCATCGTCTTCGCCGCTTCTTGCCGGGGGCTCGACCGGAGTTTTCCGTCAGGAAATCTGAAAACTAAATCGGCTTTGGGCTGCCCCCATATATCTACCAGCCCGCCATTGTAGAAAGCGGGTCGAAGAGCCTCTTTCGGGATGAAATAGCCGTCTACGAGGACGCCGCCCTTCACGGGCTTGCCTCTCGTCGCCCAGTGTCTCCCGCCGATGTTGTCGTTAAGGGTGAAGAAGAAAGCCCCGAAGAGCCATTTTGTGTCCCATCCCTCCCTCGGTCTCGTCAGCTCACGGTATCCGTTGCGAAGAAAAGCTGCCAGGGTCTCTATCTCCTTCCGTGTGGGCACAATGCCCGGATGCTGGCGGGGCACTCCCGGAACGTTCCTCTTCGGCCCCCATCCCTCACCGAGGAAGATTTGCTTGTGGGCATCCCCTCTCCGGACCATCACCTGCCGCAGGCACACCACGTCCTCCATGTCCAGACCTTTGCTCGGATCGTTGTTGTACGG
>JABMQX010000146.1 GCA_013203085.1 bacterium
ATGATGAACGAAATGAGCGTCTCCCAGGGGTCCTGCTGGAGGAGCCTCATTCCGCGAAATCTTTCCACAGTTTGATCGAGAAGGGCGTCTTTTGGAAAAGAACCGATCGCCGCAGCGTAAGGTCCGTCCAGCCCGAGATACCTCCTCAACTTCCTCAGGGGGAAGTTTCGCGGAGCGGAGCAGTACAGGAGACGGTTTCCTTTCTGTTCCAGTCGGAGGGCATGCCCGGAAACAACGCCGACGAACACCCGCCCCTCACTGTGCCATCTGAAAGATTGCCCGGAGGTGAGAGTGTGCTGGAGGTTGAAGGAACCGGAACCGATTTGGAGCAATCGTCGCCTTCCGTGCACGCGAAAGAGGTCTTGACGCTGGCTCGTTGTTGCGGATGCGGAATCCTCGCCTGAGGGGCTCAGGGGCTTGACTGTGAAGCGGCATCGGCGACGGCCGCCAGCAACGGCGCCGCGTTGTCGTCCTTCGGCGGAACTAACGGCCCTGAGAAACGTCTCAGAGGATGGAAAGGTACTCACGCAGCTCGTACTCGGTCACGTGGGCGGTGTACTTGTCCCACTCGATTCTCTTGTTCTCAAGGAATTTCTCGAAGAGGTACTCTCCGAGGGTTTCCCGCAAAAGCTCGCTCTTTTCGGCGATCTGAATGGCTTCGTAGAGGTTTCCGGGGAGACATTCGATTCCGGCAGCTTCTCGTTCCTTTTGGGTCATCTCAAACACGTTCTGCTGCATCTCCGGAGGGAAGGGGTATTTCTCCTTGATACCTTTTAGGCCTGCCATGAGCATTCCGGCGAAGGCGAGATAGGGATTGCACGCGGAATCGGGGGAACGAAACTCGATTCTGGCGGCATCCTCCCTGCCGGGCTTGTATGCCGGGATGCGGATGAGGTCTGCTCGACTCCTTCTCGCCCAGGTCAAATAGACTGGGGCCTCGTACCCGGGCGTGAGACGCTTGTACGAGTTGACCCACTGGTTGGTGAGAATTGTTATCTCAGGAGCGTGTTTGAGAAGGCCGGCTATATAGTGTTTGGCAATTTCGGAGAGATGGTATTCTTGCTCGGCGTCGAAGAAGGCGTTCGTCTCGCCGTGAAAGAGGGACTGGTGAGTGTGCATGCCGCTTCCGTTCTCGCCGTTGAGCGGTTTGGGCATGAAGGTAGCGTAAAGCCCTCGCTGGAGAGCCACCTCTTTTATGAGCAGGCGGCACGTCATCGTGGTATCGGCCATGGTCAGGGCGTCAGCGTAGCGGAGGTTTATCTCGTGCTGGCTGGGAGCAACCTCGTGGTGGCTCGCCTCGACGGGGATTCCCATTTTTTCCAGCATAAGGATTGTGCTTCTCCGGAGGTCTTTGGCGCGGTCCAGTGGGGCGAGGTCGAAGTAGCCGCCGGGGTCGAGGAGCTGGATGTTGGGAGAGGAATCCTTGAAGTAGAAATACTCCAGTTCCGGCCCCACATAGAAAGTAAACCCCGTGTCTCCAGCCTTCTTGAGGGCCCTGCGAAGAACCCAGCGTGTATCACCTTTGCACGGCTCGCCGCCAGGCTCGAGGATGTCGCAGAACATGCGTCCCACTGCGCACTCATGCTCCGACCGCCAGGGGAGAATTTGAAATGTGCCCGGGTCCGGAACAGCAAGAACATCGCTTTCATCCACCCGGGCAAGGCTCTGAATGGAGGAACCGTCGAACCACTTCCCGTCGTTGAGAGCGGTGTCAAGCTCATCAATAGTTATGGCGAAACTTTTTAGAGAACCGAGCACATCGGTAAACCAGAGTTGAACGAACCTGACGTTGTTATCACTGGCAAGTTTCGCGACGTGCTCTTTTTTTGCGTCCATATCGTTTACCTTTATATTCTCCGTGTGAGGGCAAGAGACCCGCTTTCGCCGAAGGCGATACACATAGCATATACTATAATCATAAATTGACGGCTTGACAAGTCTCCCGAAAGAAATATTGTTGAGATATGCTCAATAAGATGCTCGCGACTATAAAAGAAAACGAGCTTATCTCGCCCGGGGACTCGCTCATGGTGGCGTTGTCGGGGGGGGGCGATTCAGTGGCGTTATTCCACGGGCTGCTGCGGCTGAAGGATCGTCTTTCCTTTTCCCTGTACGCTGCGCATCTGAATCACAAACTCCGCGGACGGGACAGTGACGAAGACGAGACGTTTGTGAAAGACCTGGCGGAGAGATTTGGAGTGGCGTTGATCGTGGAATCACAGGACGTGAAGGGAGCACGGAGGAAACGCGGCGGTTCTATGGAGGAAATAGCAAGAGAGCTTCGTTACGCCTTTTTGAGAAGAGCGGCGGGGAAGCTCGGCGCCAAAAAGATAGCTCTGGGGCACAACTTGGATGACAACGCCGAGACGGTCCTAATGAACCTGATCAGGGGCGCCGGGTTGAAAGGGCTATCCGGCATTCCGCTGTCCCGAAAGGATGGAGAATTCCTCGTTATTCGCCCTCTGCTCGGGGTGACGAGGAGTGAGATTATGGCGTATCTGAAAAGGGAACAGCTTAGGTCCCGCCAGGACCTCTCTAACCTTGACACGTCGTTGACTCGCAACAAGATTCGGCACGAGCTTCTTCCGCTGCTGGCGAAGGAGTACAATCCAAAGATCGAGAGGGTTTTGGCGGAGACAGCCCGCAATCTTCGAGATGCCGAGGAGAGTGTATCCGCCGCTATAACCGAGCTCGAAAAGAAATGCGTCCGATTCAGTCCCGGAAGATTGTCAGTCAATATCAATCGGCTCAAGCCCCATGCCTTGGGGTTGTGGCGAGAACTTCTCCGAAGAGTGTTGCGGGAACGGCTCGGTGTCAGCGTCGAGCGGCGAAGGTTGGAACGAATCTGCCAGTTGGCCGTGGGAACTCGTACCGAAAGCGTCGGCTTGGGAAAAGGACTGGTCGCTTGCCGCCAATATGACGAGCTTCTGTTTTTTCAGGAAGGGAGATTGGAGCTCGGTGCTTTCGAGAAGGAGTTACGAGTCCCGTGCAAAGTTTTCATCGGAGAACTGGGGGTCGAGATTTCGGCCAGCTTCGTACAGAGGAAAGAGGTGAGCCTCCGGCGGGAGCCGCACCAGACCCTCGGAGAAATCTGGCGGATGGTCAATCGGGGAGAAAGCCAAAGTTTCGAGCACTTTTTCGACGCTTCGGCGATTAGTGGGCGTACTATTTTGGTCAGAACTCGGAGGGAAGGGGATATGTTTCAACCCCTCGGAATGAGAGGGAAAAGGAAAGTGAAGGAATTGCTGATAGATCAGAAGGTCCCGATAACGTTAAGGGATAAAGTCCCGATTTTCTGCTCCGGCGGTGAGATCATGTGGATTGTGGGCTACAGGGGGGCACGGAAGTTTGCGGTCAAGAAATCTACCGAGAGGGTCTTGCGGCTGGCAGTAAAAGTTTTGCATTGCGAGAAGTAGGCATTGTCTTATATAATATATGGTGTGGTGGA
The DNA here is from genome assembly GCA_013203085.1 of bacterium. GTDB lineage: Bacteria > Auribacterota > JABMQX01 > JABMQX01 > JABMQX01 > JABMQX01. Next base: position 3,449 of record JABMQX010000146.1, read on the forward strand.
ACGCCCGACGGTGAGCCGACCTGCTGCGACCATGTGACGTCTGGGGCGCACTTCCGGCAAAGGGCAATCCGGTGGGGCGGTGCTGGTGAGCGCTTCCGGTGGCCGTCTGCTCCTCTCCGAGAAGCGTGTAATCGTCCGGACAGAATGAAACGGCTTTTTCGCCGCGGACGCTAACGTACGTGCCGAGGAATACTGGCAAAATGAGCGACTCAAAAAAGGAAACAAAACCGCCGCGGCCAAGGATCCCCAGGAAGTCAATTATCATCTGGGTGTTCCTGGGCATTATGGTAGTGGTTGCTGCGCAGTTGCGCTATTCGGGCGTGAGCTCGGTTTACAGACTTCGGGATATTGAGGAACTAAGGGAAGACATCGAGAAGGGAAACATTCAGAAAGCAATACACAAGGGAGACAGACTCAAGGGGGAGTACAAGCCCCCCGGGGTGTATAAGCTTAACAAGAAAGGGGAACGGGTACAGTACGAGGAGTTTGTAATTTATATCCCACCGAACGCGAAGGAGCTAAACGAACTTCTCACCCAAATCCCGGGATACACCTGGTCGCCATCAAGCACCCTCCTGAGCCAGATTCTTACGGGGTTGATTCCCGTGATCATCTTCATCGGGCTGATATGGTTTCTGATCTCGCGCCAGGTCAAGAGCGCGGGGGGCGGGGCCATGAGCTTTGCAAAGAGCAAGGCGAAACTCCTCTCCAAGGACAGCCACAAAATCACATTCGCCGACGTGGCTGGAGTGGACGAGGCGAAGGAGGAACTCCAGGAGATTATCGAGTTCCTGAAAGACCCAAAGAGGTTCCAAAGACTCGGCGGCAGGATTCCGAAGGGTGTTCTGTTAGTGGGTCCCCCGGGAACCGGCAAGACGCTTCTTGCGAAGTCGGCAGCGGGGGAAGCCAACGCGCCGTTTTTCACCATCAGCGGCTCGGATTTCGTGGAGATGTTCGTGGGTGTTGGGGCGGCCCGCGTCCGGGACATGTTCGAGCAGGCCAAGAAGAACGCCCCGTGCATCATCTTCATGGATGAGATAGACGCCGTGGGCAGGTATCGTGGCGCGGGGATAGGGGGAGGCCACGACGAGCGGGAGCAGACGCTCAACCAGCTTCTCGCTGAAATGGACGGTTTCGACACGCAGGAAGGGGTCATACTGATGGCGGCGACGAACAGGCCGGATGTGCTCGATCCCGCCTTATTGCGCTCGGGGCGGTTCGATCGGCAAATCGTCATTGACCTGCCCGACTTGGTTGGAAGAGAAGAGATCCTCAAGCTTCATGCGAAAAAGATCAAGCTGGACCCATCGGTTGAGCTGAAGAGGATTGCCAGAGGGACACCCGGCTTTTCCGGCGCAGACCTGGCGAACCTGATCAACGAGGCTGCCCTTCTGGCGGCGAGACTTGACAAGGAGACTGTTACCCTGGAGGATCTCGAGGAGTCGCGGGACAAGGTCCGCTGGGGCAGGGAACGCCGAAGCCGCTCCCTGAGCGAGGATGAGAGAAAGGTTACGGCGTATCACGAGGGGGGGCATGCCCTCGTCCTGGACAGGCTCGAAGAAACAGAACCCCTTCACAAGGTGACTATTGTTCCCCGTGGCGTCGCTTTCCTCGGGGCAACAATGCAGCTCCCCGAAAAGGATAAGTACCTGCACCGCAAGAAGGAGTTGCTGGGGCAGATTACTGGCTTGCTTGCCGGACGTGCCGCCGAAGAATTGATGTTCGATGACGTCACCTCGGGGGCAAGCTCCGATTTCAGGCAGGCGACGAAGATTGCCCGCGCTATGGTCTGCGACTTAGGGATGAGCGAGAAAATGGGAACAATGACCTTCGGCGAGAGGGAAGAGATGATCTTTCTCGGCAAGGAGATAGCCCGACACTCGGAGTTCAGCGAAGCTACGGCGATACAGATAGATGGGGAAGTTCGTTCCATCATTGATCAGTGCCACAAAAGAGCAAAAAGCATACTTCTCGAGTACAAAGACAAGCTGGTGGCCATAGGGGAGGCTCTGCTGGAATACGAGGTCTTGGAAGGAAAAGAGATCACCGAAATAATCGAGGGAACCTGGCAACCTCGTCCCCGGAAGGCAGCCAAGGCCCCTTCTCAAGGGGGGAAAGAAGGGGTTCCCGAGGAAGCGAAGAAACCGGCTGGGTTGAAGACACCCAGAAGGCGAGCCGAGGACAGAAGGGCTGATGTACCGGCTGCGGGTATTGTCCCTGAAAAACCGGAATAATATCGCCCACGAGCTGGCAAAGATCGGCGTGGATCCCGGAGGGATAGAGAAAATGACACCCAAGGGGATCCTCCGTCTGATTAAGATTGACGGCATCACTTCGCCTGCTGCGCACATCCTCAAGCAGGCGATGCTTTCCATCGGTGGCGATGTGGGGGTTTCCTATGGCAGCCTCACCATGCGGGACGCCACCACAGACGTGCTTGTCATTGGCACGGAGAGCCACTACCGCAGACTTGTAGAGAACCTCAAGGCACAACCCCTGGACCTCAGGGAAATCTCCGATCGGATAGAAAAAGCTCTGTCATCTTTCGCCGGGACGCGTTTTCATATCGGCTGCGGCGAGCATACTTTGGAGATAGGAGAACGCACACTCCTCATGGGCGTCGTGAATATCACCCCCGATTCTTTTTCGGATGGCGGGGATTGTCTTGAGGCGGAAAAAGCTGCCGAGAGATGCTTTCAGCTTGTCGAGGACGGGGCGGACATCGTTGATGTGGGCGGCGAGTCGAGCCGCCCCGGGGCGGAGCCGGCCAGCGAAGAAGAGGAGTTGCGGAGAGTGATGCCTGTGTTGGAGAAGATTTCCGGCAAGATCGAAGCCCCAGTCTCTATAGATACCGTCAAGCCGCGTGTTGCCGAGGAGGCTCTCTCGGCGGGAGCGACCATCGTGAACGACATCACGGGTCTGCAAAACGGGAAGATGGCATCCGTTATCGCGGAACACGGCGCCGCTGTCGTTGTTATGCACATGAAGGGCACGCCCCGAACGATGCAAGACAATCCCCATTACGACGACCTGATGGGCGAGATCATCGAATTCTTAGAGGAGCGGGTTCGCTTTGGAATTGCCAACGGTGTGGATGAGGAAAGAATCCTCGTGGACCCCGGTATCGGCTTCGGCAAGACGGCTGAGGATAACTATCGAATCATAGACCGCCTTGAGGAGCTTCGTTGCCTCGGGCGGCCGATCGTTGTGGGACCTTCCAGAAAATCGTTCATCGGAAAGGTCCTCAAAGCTGCTCCTCGGGGGCGGGTTTTCGGGACAGCAGCGGCTGTAACGTGGTGCATCGCCAACGGCGCGGACATTGTTCGCGTGCACGATGTGAAAGAGATGAAAGAAGTTGCGGCTGTGGCGGAAGAATTCATGGCCGTGCGGAGGGAGGGAACTGACGAATCGCTTCGGTAGTTCGGAACGGCACTGAGTAACAGCGGGCACCGCCACGGAACCGAAATAGTTACCTTTTTTGCGTCGAAGCTATTGCATTTCTGTTTTCTTGCTGGTATGGTATAAGACGAACGCTTTCTTGACTCTCGAGCGGAAATGGCGAAGCGGAGCTCACGGCCTTCTTTTTCGCGACAAGGGTCATGGAGCTTTTGACTTTCTACCGGATGGTTCTGCGGCTATTCCGGGTTACGCCAATTGCCATGTGGTTCTCGCCGGAGAAATCCAACGTGAGAGTGTGGAGTTGTTCTAACGTTCTCAGCAATCTCTCTCCTTCTCAGATGACGGCTTGCGCCGGGACCGTCGCGACGAAACGCGGCGTTCAGACCACCCAACCAGCACTTTTTCTTTCATCTGACCTGGCAAGGGAAGGGGTGACTGCCGGAAAAGCCCATAGGGCAAAGATCGAAGCCCTTGCCCCGCCGCGATAGATTTTCGGCGGCACGGCGATAAGGTAAGAAACCCCATTCGACTTGCCCGCCTGCCCGTTGCTCTCCGCCGGGGAAGGACGGTCAGGGAAAAACGTCCGTGCACAGTCATCAACGCCCTGTGCGATGGTCCGATGTTGCTTCGGACTTCGGACACGTCGGGAAAGATGGCGATTCTCAGGAAAACCGATATGCGTTCTTCGACTCAGAGTTGCTCCGTTTCTTAGGTTCGTATTGACAATGGAAGTGTGGCGTCCTTATAGTATCCCAAACGGCAAAGATCGTTCGATGAAACGAGGCGTTTCGCTATCGGAGGAAAGGAAAACGATGAATAGAAAACGAGGCCTTCAGTACTGGGTCGTCGCGGCTGGGGCCGCGGTCCTATTTCTGTTGAATACGGCAAGCGCGTTCCCCCCGTTTCCCAAGGAGGTGGAACTGGTCCAGAACGACGGTACGCGATTCAGGGCGCACATGCGGGGCGATGAGAAAATGCTGTGGGCCCTCACGGAGGACGGGCACGTTGTCACATTCGACTCGAAAAGCAAAAACTGGCTTTACACTTACGTTGATTCGAAAGGCATCCCTCGAAGCTCCGGCCTTGTCGTGGGGAAAGACTCTCCTCCTGCAACCACCTCCAAATCGCCGGGCGTGTTCACCAGCTCTTCCTATCGGGGGAGACCGGCTTACGACCAGCATCCCCTTATGCCGAACAAGGGGAAGATCAAGAACCTGGTGATTCCGGTTCTTGCGGACGACGACCCCTCGACCGTTGTCAATTGCGAGCTTAATCTGACCTACGAACGCGCCAACTTCATCTGGGTACTTGAGGCAGCCGGAGACCGCCGAAACTTGACCGGAGTGGAAGGCTGGGGTGGCCATGACCGCGACGGAGATGGCCTGCCCGACGCCTGGGAGCGAATACAGCGTCCGAGGCTTTATGAAGCCAGCACCGCCGACCCCTACGGCGGCGGCCATGACCCTGACGGAGATGACCGATGGCCCTTAGCTGATCCGGACGGGACGGATTACATGGGGACGAACATTGACGAGTACAATTACGGATCCGATCCCCGGAACTGGGACACCGACGGCGATGGGTTGTCCGACGGGTACGAGATTAATTTCGGCCTGGACCCCACCGATGACGGCAGCAAACCCTGTCCGGAAGTTCCCGAAGAACTGCTCGAGCTTTATCCGGATTTGCGTCAGGGCATAAATATGAACGGCGCCGACGGCGACCCGGACCAGGACGGACTCACCAACCTCCAGGAATTCTTCGCCGACCCACAAACAGACCCGAACGAGAACACACTTCCCGATGGACAGGCTGACGACCAGAACACTCCTGCCGTCTCCAACGTGCTGGAGTTCTTTTTCTTCGGGACGCTCCAGTTCAACGGCGATAGCGATCTTGACAGAGACGGAGCGGGGTTGGGCGCCGAATGTCCGGACGATGCGCCGAACTACTTTCGGACACCCAGCGGTACGCTGCGGCCATGTAATCCCCTCAGTCCCGATACGGACGGCGATGGATTGCCCGACGGATGGGAGATCGCAAACTACAATTCGGGCGACCCGTACAACTGGCCAAACCCTGTGGATGATGGCCGGACCCCGGACCTCAACGGCGAAATTCATCCCGCGTGCGGGCCGGACGGCGACGCTGACCACGACGGGTACACTAACGCCGAGGAATTTCTGATGGGCATGTCGCCGAACGTTATCGCGGGGGATCCCTGTGCTGTGCCCGTAACCCCTGCCGGGAGGGGAACCGAGAGCGTGAAAAGCTACTTCGCGGACATGTCCCGCCCGAAGTTCAGTTCCACCCGGGCGCGGGATTTCTACTACGGGCAGTTCCAGATCGAATCGTTCGTCACGCCGGTTCTCATCCTCAAATATCAGAAATCCTATTATGCTCGCCATCCTGAAGAAATGATAAAGGAAGTACTCCAGCAGCTTGAAGAATATCGTTTCGATTTCTCTCGCTTTGATGCCAACGAGGATGGTTGGATTGACAACCTCTGCATCATCCACGAGGGGCCGGGGCAGGAATTGACCGGCAACCCGGACCATATCCTCTCGGGGACTTGTTACATGGAGCAACCGTTCGAGGTCGAACACTGGAAAGTTGACCTCATGCCGGACCCGCAGTTCCCGTATGCAGCCGCGGGGTCCTATTTTTACACGGGCTATGGAGTTGGTTACGGTATGGGTTACGAACACAACCCCGCCCTGGAGGAGTTTGTCCGGAAGTACAAAGTGCAGCGAGCTATCGTGCTGCCGGAGATGCTGCAATATTATGAAGCCGGCGCCGCGCAGCAACCGGGAACACTGAGGCAGGAGCACCTGTCCATAGGGCCCATTTGTCATGAGATCGCTCACTCCATCGCTCTCGTAGAGCACGAGGACGGCCGAGAAGTCGGGCTGCCTGATCTGTATGACACCGATCCGGGCGTGCAGGACTCCGGAGCAGGTATCGGCGACTGGGGATTGATGGGCACGGGCGCCTGGAACTATGTCAACGACCAAGTGCAGGCTGCTGGCGACCTTCCCGCTCCTCTATCTCCCTGGGCGAAGATCAAACTGGGCTGGATCCAGCCCGAGAGGCTCGACATGGATGGACGCTGGCACGAACTTTCGGCTTATTATGTGACTCGGACTGTCTTCTGGGCCGATGACGATATGGCCCCCGGGGAGTACCTGTTGATGGAGGTGAAGATGAAGCAGGGCTTCGCCGTCCTCACCAACGCTCAGCCCGCATGGAACTCCCCCTTCGACCAGCCCCTCCCCATCCCGACGCTCATCGCAGACGGGGGGAGCGACCCTGATACTGATAGCGGCGACGGGGGAATACTCTTCTGGCACATTGACGATAGCATCGGGAAAATCCGCGACAACAACGTCAATACAGGGATTGGCGGGCATTATCGCGTGGCAGTGATACAGGCTGACGGGCTGAACGACCTCGATAATTACGATCCCCTCAATCATCTCGGCAATGCCGCCGACGAAGGCGACCTTTTCCCCATACTCAGCTTCCCCGACCCCCTCGATCCGGGACGCCAGGTGGATATGGGGTTCGATTCGATGCAGCGAATGGAAGAGCTCCTCGACGGGCGGATCGCCGTCTATCCGACAACCGATTCCTATTACAACGGCAAAACGGACATCCGTTTCGCTCATTTCCAAAGAGGCGGGTCCTTCTCTTACGGGCTCTCCGCGCCGCCCGGCGTAGGCACCTATCTTCTCTGGAGCGACGTTGACTACCGCATGTTTCACTATGCCTGGAACATGACCCATCGCTATATCTGGTTTTCGGCAAATAAGGACAGAGCAAAGATTGTGGTCAAGAAGCCGAACGGCTATATGTATCAGTATCCATATGGTCAGCCCAACGGCGAGCAGGGCCAGTACGCGCTGAGCTCGCTCACGGTTGATGAGGAGGATCTCAGAACGGTAGGCACCAATGAAATCTGGTGGGACGCGACAAGCTCCACAGGCCCTAACGTCAGAATAGACCTATACGAAAATGACCAGCAGGTTTACACCGTCGCCAATTCCGCCCCGAACACAGGCTTTTACGCGTGGACCGTCTCCGAAGCGGCAAGAGAGGTCCTCACCAGGGGGGCTGACGACTATCAGACGGTCCCCGTTTACAGCCGCAACTACCTGATGAAGATAACGGCTGCTTCCGACCCGTCAGTGTACGATTTCAGCGACGACTATTTCGGCTTCAGCGAGACGGAAAACGAGATCGTGCTGGCCCCTCTGCCGGCGAGCCTTCTGGAAGCC
>JABMQX010000147.1 GCA_013203085.1 bacterium
ACTGACAGCCTGTTACCGAGCAGATAGTACCTTGATAACGAAACTCTGTGCTTCGGCTTTACTGCTGGCGCTGGCGACGACCGCCGAAGCCCCCCCGCTGATACTTCTCTTTCCACGTCGCCATCTGCTCTTCGCTCAGGACCTTCGCCAGCTCTTTGTTAAGCCCCTCGGTAAGACCCTCCATTTTTTCGCGGAGACCTTCCCGGGAAGCACCAGGTTCCCTCGCCGCGCTGACGACTTTGCCCAAGTCTCTATTGTACTCAAGGACAGTGAGGAAGGCTTTCATGCGCTTCTCTCTGGGGAGCTCAAAGGCGAGGAGGTCATTGACCATCCGGTCGAGTCGGGAGCCCATCATGCCAAACGGGTTGAGGAGGCCGACGATCTTTTCCGCCTTGTCGGCATTGTCGGCGCCGAGAGCTTCGACGAGAGCCTTTTTAAGGGCGGCGCCCGCCGTTTCAGCGAGCTCACGTCTTTTCTGGAAGGACTCTCGCGTCCGAGGCAACGCCCCAACTTTCTCGGCGTACTCTTTGCGCGCTGAAACGAAAGCTTCCACCAGCTTGGCGCCATTTTCACGGCCGATTTTCAGAGCGATAGCGACACCTATCGCCTCCGCGCGCCAGACCTTCTCCAGCTCCTCGGGCGACAAGCGTGGCGGTCTTGCAGGCCTCTCCTCGGCGGAAAGAGTTGCAGGCCTATCCTCGGCGGAGAGAGCCGGGAAGGCTAAGAAAAGACCAACCGCGGCCAGACAAAGAATCGCTGTGAGCCTGACGAAAGTGTTTCGAATACCTAAGGACCTCATGAGACCCCCCTTTCTGTTTTGTTGTTCCTGTTGGGGCTGAGCTGCCAAAGCTCAACCAGCGGTGGGTGTGAAAAAACTCCAGATCAACAATACTTACAACGCTGGCGATGAGCAAGCGGTTTAATCGAGACGTGGATTCATCCAGTGTCAGGTACATCCCCCGGTGCAGATTCTGACCGCTGCGGACACAGGCCCTGAAGAGCAGCCGATTCGCCGGCCAATCACGTTTATCCCACAATGTCATCAAGGCGGTTCTCCAGGTGCCCGGAGACGCAACTGAGACACGAAGTGGAAGGTTCCTTACCGTATTTACAGGACTCGACTGCGATCCCCTTTCCGGGCGGGGCGGGACGGCTAAAACGATCGGTCAGTCCTTCACATCTCCGGTGGCGGCCCATTCGCAGGCTCGCCGGAGGAGTCGAACGAACCCCGGGGATGTTAGACTCTTCAAGTCGTGCCCGAGGGGAGTGTGAAACACCCTGCCAGCACCGTACTGCAAAACGAAGCCCATCAGCTCGTCCTTTCCGGTAACCTTCGAGCGAGCGGTGAGGAGAACCTTGATCGGCGTTTCGCCGGCGAGGCAGAAGTAAAGCTCGTCGGTGATGTCGAAATCAGAGAGATTGCGTATGATGGGGTGTTGCTTCTCAACGACGTTCACGCGAAAAGGCCCGTAGGGATCGTGCGTACGCACCTTGTCCCAGACGCGTCCGATGAGCTTGACATATTCGGGCCAGTCCGGAAACGCGCCCGACGAGAAATGAATCACCACGAGGCCTTTGCCGCCCTTGACAAATTCCTGCAGCCCTTCGAGGGCTTGCTTGCTCGGGGACGGCAATTCCCAGTTGCAGTAGTTCAGCACGACGACATCGTACCGTTCGGCGATTGACGTTGAGAGAATCTCCGGGTCTTCTGAGACGCGGGCATCGAAGCGCCCTGAGGCGGCGAGTGCGGACCGCATCGCCTGACTGTTCTCGTGCCATTTGTGGGCAGGATGTTCAGCCCCCGTAACAATGAGGGCACGCATCGGCTCGGACCGTGGAGATGCGGCGGAAGCCCCTACCGGAATCAGGAACATCACGATCAGCATAACAAGCACCATAACAGACCTCCTCAACCTTATGTGGCTCAATGTGGCAAATAGCCCTGCGAAACGCGGACATGTGGACAAAGAACACTCGCTATTAGTATAGCAGGCCTGTTTCCTCCTGAACAGAAGTTCTATTGTGGAAACATTCAGTTGAACACATGAGCCCTGCCCGGCGGGGAAACATCGGTTACCTGCTGGCAAAGTGCGTTGGAGACCATCCTGCCTCCTCTATGCGAACTCGCCGATCCTGACCACATTCGGCCCACACTTTCACATCACGTCCGCATCAAGGTTCCGCCTTTTTTCGTTCCAAACGTGCTTGGCGTCTTGGCAAGAGAAATGGGAGAGAGGAAAACTCTCGCAAAGTCGCAAAGGGGCAAAGAACAGGAGAAACCTTTGCTGGAACGTCAAAAGCGAACTTGAGGGCTTCACTCTGAACGATCCTCGGGAAATAGCTGAAAACAATCTTTCTGTCGCCTCTTTTCGCACGCCGGTCTGACATTCGCAAAAAAGCGGTTGACCCTCTGAGAAAGAATGGATAGGCTATCTGCCCCAGCGGAAAGATGCGAGTGGTGGGCTGAAGCACTGGCTGAACGAAACAAAAACTGCCCACAACTGAGGGAGCAGACTGCAGAAAAAGGAAAAGAGAGCTCAAATATGGATGTGTGGAAGTGTACTGTCTGTGGTTACATATACGATCCGGAAGAAGGGGACCCCGATCATGGGGTGAAACCCGGTACCCCCTTTGAAGAACTGCCCGACGACTGGGTCTGCCCCGAGTGCGGCGCATCGAAGGATCTCTTTGAGAAACTGGATTGAAGCGGAACGTCGAGAGGTGAACATCCTGTTGACGGCCAGTGAATGGTCTGCGTCGCTCCCCGGTGCTGGGCAGCGGACCGAAATGACGTTATAGAGCCGGGAGCTCACGTTGTCAGGGGTATGGGGCCCTTTCGCCTGGTGTGGCTTCTTCACCCGACAGGGAGGAATCAGAACGATGAGCGCTACACTAACGCGGGAGGAAGCGTTCGGACTTTTGCGAAAGGAGGTCCAGAACGAAAACCTTGTTAAGCACTGCCTCGCTACGGAAGCCATCATGAGAAAAGTGGCTGAGAGGCTTGGTGAAGACCGAGAAGAATGGGGAATCACCGGCTTGCTGCACGACCTTGATTTCGAGAGCACAAAGAACTCCCCCCAAGAGCACACGAAAAAGACCGTTGAGCTTCTCAAAGAGAAAGGGTTCCCGGAGGGCGCCCTGCAAGCCGTCCGCGAACATAACGCCGAAGCCCTCGGCATCCCTCGCCAATCGAAGTTTGGAATTGCCCTTTCCTGTTCGGAAACCATCACGGGGTTGATCGTCGCCACTGCTCTCGTCTATCCGGACAAGAAACTCGCCAGCGTCAAAACAAAATCGGTTCGCAAGCGTATGAAAGAAACCGCATTTGCCCGAAGGGTAAACCGGGAGATCATCCGTGAGTGCGAGCGAATCGGTATTCCCTTGGAGGAGTTCATCGAGCTGAGCCTCAACGCCATGCGGGACATCGCGGAGCCACTCGGCCTTTGAGACAGCGACCAAGCCGCACGATGGCTCAACCTCCCTGAAAAGCTCTTCAAGAGGCTGATAAGCGAAAGACCTCTCCAATTCTCTCGCCAAGACGCTAAGACGCCGAGGTTTTTCGGGTCGAGAGACCGTTTCCTCCCTGGTTGCCTCGCGGGATCAGAACCGAGACGCGTCTTCGCTCTTCGCGCCTCCCCTACTCCACATGCCATTGGCATCTTGCCCATGTACCCTCACAGGCAAAACGCCCGTCCCACTTGAACTTCCACTGCGAGAACAGGGCAATTTGTGAACAGCCGAGCGTCATCCGGAGCGGAAATACAACCTCAGTCGCAGGCATTTTTTTGAGGACTTTTTCTGCCGAATCTCATAGAGTTTGTCCGACGCATTCTGGGCCCGTGAACTTGTCAGCCCCCATCCTTTGGCAAGGAGCAAGCGAAGCCCGTGGGAGGAACTCTCCGCGAGGTGACGACAGTGCATAGGATTCTCAAAACAATTGGGATCATGTTCATCGCATCCTTTCCAGCAGCGGTGACCGGAACAACTTGGTACGTGGACGTCTCGGTCGCCACCTCTGGCGGCGGCAGTTCGCCGGAAACTGCCTTCAAAAGCATCCAAGAAGGGATCAACGCTGCTTCCAACGGCGACACCGTCATAGTAGCCGAGGGGACCTACGTCGAGAACATCCACTTCAAGGGAGAGAACATCGTTCTCTGTAGCCCCGATCCCCTCGATCCCGGTGTGGTCTCCAACACTGTCATTGACGGTAACAAAGCCGGATCCGTGATAACTTTCGTCGGAACAGAGGATGAAACATGCGTCCTTTCTGGCTTCACGGTTCGGAACGGCAAGGCTGATTTCGGCGGTGGAATTTGCGGTCGGACGCAGGATGATCAGACCCGCGCCACGATCGAAAGGAACGTAATCACCGAAAACTCCGCTGGAAGAGGCGGTGGGCTGTATGATTGCGATGGGACGATCCGGAACAACATCGTAACCGCTAACACCGCCGAAGGAGTTCTCCTATGGGGGGTGCTATACGGTGATGGCGGCGGGCTATACCGGTGCGACGGCTTGATCCAGAACAACACGATCAGCGGAAACTCTGCGCTGGGTGGCGGCTGTCCATCTCTGCCTTGTGTTTATGCCGATGGCGGCGGGCTTACATTCTGCAACGGGACCATCCGGGACAATACGATCACAGGAAACTCGGCAGACAGAGGCGCGGGGCTGTTTGGCTGCGACGGGATCGTTGAGGACAACACGATCTCCGATAACTCGGCTCGCAAGGAGGGCGGGGGGCTCGGTTACTGCGACGGCACGGTCAAGAACAACATGATCACAGGGAATTGGGCCTTCGATGAAGGTGGCGGGATGGGCTATTGCAATGCGACGATCCAGAACAACACCATCACAGGAAACTCGACCGAGTGGCACGGCGGGGGTCTCAGTGATTGTGATGGCCTCGTCCAGAACAATACGATCTCCGGCAACTCCGCCGTGCAGGGCGGCGGGCTGACCTTTTGTGATGGGACCATCCAAAACAACACCATCAGCGGAAACTCAGCCGAACGCGGCGGCGGCGGCCTCTACTACTGCCACGGCACGATTCAGAGCAACACCTTCTCCGGAAACTCTACAGGCCTCGACGGCGGTGGGCTATCCTCTTGCTGGGGGACAATCCAGAACAATGTGATCGCCCGGAACTCGGCCGGTGGTTATGGCGGCGGGCTCGCTGGATGCCGCGGTCCGATCCAAAACAACACCATCAGCGAGAACTCGGCGGTCAAGGGGGGCGGCGCCTTGCACAACTGCCGAGGCACGATCGGCAATTGCATCATGTGGGGAAATATGGCAGCCCGTGACGCTGAGCTCGCGGGATCAGCGACGCCGTCCTTTTCGTGCATTCAGGATTGGACCGGGGGCGGCGAAGGAAACATCACGAGCGATCCGGGATTCGTTGACGCGGCCGGAGGTGATTATCATCTGCGGGCCGATTCACCATGTATAGACGCAGGCGAGAATTACTGCTGGTTCGTTTGGCCCCAACGCGATATGGACGGCAATTGTCGTCTCGCAGGGGAACGGGTGGATATGGGATGTTACGAACACGGAGCGACTCCTGACAGGGATGGCGACCTGCTTTCGGACTCCGCTGAATCCACAGCGGGAACCAGCCCGGACTACGAAGATTCCGATGGCGATGGTCTTCGCGACGGTCTGGAGGTGCTGCGCGAGAGCGACCCAAGTAGCCCCACGCCTCCGAGGACCGTGCATGTGCCGGAAGATCTCCCAAAAGTCCAGGTGGCTCTACTCCTCTCCGTGAATGGCGAGGAAATCGTGGTGGCGCCGGGGAGGTATAGCGAGAACCTTCACTTCTGCGGGACCGATGTCATCCTGCGCAGCTCGGACCCTGAGAACCCCGATGTGGTTCAGTCAACGATCCTCGATGGCGCCGGCGCCGGGCCGGCTGTGTCCTTCATCGGTAGTGAGAGCGAACTGTGTGTCCTTTCGGGATTTACGATAACGGGCGGCTCAGCGGACTACGGCGGAGGCATTGACGGTGGGATGTGGGGGAAAAGCACCTGCGCCACAATCGAGAACAATACGATCACCGGAAACGCCGCCTCTTCGTTCGGCGGTGGGATATATTCGTGCGACGGGATGATCCGTAACAACACGGTTACCGATAACTCGGTGGAGCGTTACGGCGGCGGGCTGGCGAACTGCGACGGGATCATACTGGACAACACGATCAGCGGCAATTCTTCTGGAGGCAATGGGGGCGGCCTGTACGGTTGCCAGGGGACGATTCAGAACAACACCATCGCCGCCAATACCGCCGAAGGGACCTGGGTGTGGCGAGGCGAGGTGCGCGGCCACGGCGGTGGGCTGGCTCACTGCGATGGCACTATTCAAAACAACAAAGTGATTGGGAACAACGCTCTGAACGGCGGCGGCCTCTATAACTGCGACGGCGACATCAGGAACAATAGAATCACCGGCAACTCTGCGAGCGAGAACGGCGGCGGGTTGTATTGGTGCAAAGGGACGATTCTGAATAACACGATCGCGGATAATCGGGCGGATGACAACGGTGGTGGGTTAGATTACTGTCAAGGTAGCAGAGTTCGGAACTGTATCGTCTGGGGCAATACGGCGGCGGAAGGCGACCAAGTTCATGACTCTAACGACCCCACCTATTCCTGCATCCAGGACTGGACGGGAAGCGGTGCAGGGAACATCGC
>JABMQX010000148.1 GCA_013203085.1 bacterium
ATCACGGAGTTCCCCGAATCGGGTAGAGCACGGGGCAGTGCTCAAATCAAGACCTCGGATCACAACGGGTTGGGGCTCCGCTGCCACAATGTCGAGATCGAGTGAGCCGCTCTGCAGTTCGCCCGACCAATCGTTCGGTTTTGATGCCTGGAATCTGTACGGCTGGCTTATCCTGTATTTGCCGGGCGAAGCCAGAAGGGTTGTCCCCTTGATCTCACCCTTCCACCCCGGCGGGCGGATGGCGAAACCGAAGGGACCCAGAATGACGGTCTCGCCCGGCGCCAGTGATCGCTCGGCCAACTGCGCGAGGATGTTGTATATGGGGGAGTTGACAGCCATCTGCCGACCGTTTCGATCAGTGACTATTGGGATCCAGCCCAGAAATGGCGGTGAGGTGTGCGAAAGATGGATGGGGTCGCCGCTGAGGTTTGCCACCCGGAAAACGAACGATACCGTCTCACCCACATGATAGGCCCGTTCACCAAGCTCGAGGCTGATTCCCGCCCGCAAGCCATTCACCTCTTCCCCCCATGCGACAGGGCCCTCCGGATTGAGGTGAGCCGTCTCTTTCACATTGCTGCCGGCTTGTTCGATGGAGAGTCCAAATTTGGTTGCTTTCGAAACGTCGTTCCAGCGGCCAAGCGAGAAGCTCAGATAGCCTTCTTCCCCGCTGGGATACCTCTCAATAACCACGGCCGTCCCGATAACCGCCTGGTCTTCGCCCACGACTCGCCCGTCCTCATTCAGCAGGTGCACCCGGAGACGCCAGCGGGCGCTTTGAACCGATGCCGTTTTCACGTGGAGGTTTGCGCGGACCTCTTTGCCGGTTCTGGCGAATTCAACCCAGTCCGGCTGGATGGCGAAATACTCGCGATCTCCAACGAGCCGTTTCCCTGCTCCGAACTCCGCCGGCAGAGGAATCTTCTTGTCAAACTCCAGCCGCCTCTCGAAGGAGGCGAGGTCCGTGGGCGGAGATGCCTCAGGGGATGGAGTCACGTCTACCACATGCCCGGCGGCTGCAACTGGATCGGTGGTGACATCGGCGTTGTGCGGCGCCCGTTCAACCGCAACCACGAATTTCGTGAGTTTAGCCAGCTTGTCCGGCGGGCCCAGTGAGAAATCGAGTTGACCGAACGCCGTCTGGACATGGTCGTGTTGAACGGAAAACATTGTTTCAAAAACATGCTCGGCTCGCGCCAGGGATTCCTCTTCATCATCGAGCAGTTCCACGCTCACCCGCCACTTTGCCTCAAGAACGGAGGAGGTCTTGACCCGCACGGTCGCCTGTATCTGCTCGCCGCTTCTTGAGAACTTGACCCAGAACAGCTCGGCCGTCCAGTGCTCCCGTTCCCCCACGAGCCGTTTGCCGGCCTTGAGTCCGAGCGGGATTTCTTTGTCGATCTCGAGTTTCCCTTCGAAGCGGGCGACCTCCGTACCCGGCGGGACGACGGGTTTCTTGTCCAGGCTCTTGAGAGCGGGCAGCGGCGCCCTCGGGTTCTGTCGGCGGGCCCTGGCAGCGGCGACCATCTGATCCGCCGCTTGCTCGCTGCCAAGCCGAGCAATGACTAACTCCCGCAGTTCATTCAACGCGTCGGGCTTTCGCGTGTACAAGCCAACAATCTGGCCTGTGAGGACTTGCCTCTCCTGGATCAGAGCTCGCTGGCGCTTCGCCTTCTCTCTGGCGGCGACTTGCCGGGCATGCTCTTCCTGAAACCGACGCACGACGTCTGGAGGACCGTCCAGGTTGAACCTGCCCACTCCGGGCAGTTCCGGTGGTTCGGCGGGCAAGTCATATTGCAGCACCTCTTGCAAGCCGGTCAGATAAACTTCGGCGGCCTTGCGTCGCTGGGCAGCTCGCCCTTCGGAGGAGAGACCTCGCATCTGCACCCAGAGGGCGCCGCCCCAATAGATGTACAGCCTCAGCTTGTCCGGGAGGTCGAGCGGGCATTCGAGCGCCTTTTTCGCGTATTCAATCGTCTTTTCGGGCTGGACCTGTCCGCTCTGTGCATAAACGTGCGCGACCTGAAACAGAATCCGACCTTGATCCGCAGGATCGGCATACCTTGCCAGTAACTCATTCGCCGTTTGTTGGACTCGGGTGAACAGGGTCTTTTGCCCCGCGCGCAGTGAGTCTATTCCCACAAGCTGTTCTCGTAACGTCGGTCTGACCATCTTGTAGCGGATCTTCAAGCCACTTCGAGCCGGTCCACCCGAACGAGACGCGGACAAATCCACAATCTCCACAATTTGTAAGACACCCTTGCCGCGCTCGCGAGTCCTGAACAGGAACGTCGCCGGAAGTCGTTCGTTGACCATCTTTACGGTCGGAGACGCAGGCTCGTTCTGTCCGATCTTGTTGCGAAGCTCCTCCGGCGTGATCCTGTCGAAATCGTCGTTGGCGGTCTGGACGGCGATCATCTCGTATCCCAACAGGGCTTGAACACCGTCGAAGGTCCCGCCATAGGCGTCCACGCCCTGCTCTCGAAACCAGGCCGACGTTCCTTCAGGGTCGAGATCAGGATTCGTATAAGCGGGCAGCCTGAACAGTCTTCCGGCGTCGAAGTCAATCAGCGAATCCTGACGAGGAGCTTTGCAGACGATCCGCTCGATCAGCGGCTCAAACCCGGCATTGGCGACAGTTTGGTCTTCCGCGGCCCCCACCGTTTCCATCGGGTGTCGTTCGTCACCGGTCACAGTACCCCTGGGGGTGAACGGCACCTCCAGAACGTTTTCTTTGTCTTCCAACACCTGGATACGAGTTCGGACCAGGGCACTCTCCGGATGATACATGCCGAACCACCAGCCGGACTTCCCGACTTCCAACGAGTAGATTCCCGGGGCAAGATGGCTGTAGTGCACAGTGCCGCTCGCATCAAGGTACCGCCGGGACCAGTTGCTCGTATGGGCCACCGGCATACCGTCCTCGCGGCGGAGCAAAACAAATTCGCCAGAGACGGGCCTCCCGCCGGCTGGGTCCATAACCTTGACAAGCAGCGGACTGTCTCCCTTCAATCGGATGCTCACCGACTCCTTCTTTTTACTGCCATCCAGATGAATGATCGGACTGACTCCGACAGGCGTGGGATCATCCCCCCAACCGCTGCAGGCAGTGACGCGGTAATCTCCGGGAGGGAGATTTTCGGCTGTTGCGGTGGACCTGGCCGCGATCGAGCGCAACTGCATCCAGACTTTCCCTGTAACCTTGTCATGCCAATACAGCTCCTCGTGAAACGCCGACCGCTCTGTGCGAATCTCAGCCGGATCTATCTGTCGCCAGACAATGAGAGAGAAACGTTGCGGCGGTTGGCCATCCACGCCGACTACGCTGACCTCCAGCGAGAATTCACCTTTTTCCGGTTTCACGGCCGGAGGTGCCACCGACTTTCTTTCCAACGTTACGGTCGCGTCGCCTGAGACCTGCACCACGCTCACCGCAAACTGCACGGCATCCCGGGCATTGGCCCGATCGCCCAACTCGAAATGAAGTTCGCCTTCACTCCGCAACGCGAACCCTATAAACAATCGGCGGGTTGCGTACACCCCTTCGGCCTCACTGAGTACGCGGTCTTTATTGTCCAGGAGTTGGACTTGCAGGCGCCATTTCGCCGCAGCCTTTGTCACCTCCACAAACCGCAAATCAGCATCAAGTTGATCTTGTGCGAGTGAGAACCGTATCCAGGCGAAGCGCAAGAGGTCCGGCTCTTCCTTCGTTCCGACCACGAGCCGGACGGGAATGTCCTTATCGAGTACAAACTTAGCTTCTATAGAATAAGGTTCTGTCCCGGCACCTGTTGTGGCGGTTTTCGTTATCTTTTCCTCACTCTGGAGGCACGCGGCGGCGGCGAGCGCGACCACAGCCGCGGTGGCTAATGCGAGGCACCAACCTCGCGTAAGACGGACGCCCTCGTGAGTATGAGGCCCGAGGAGGCGGAGAACGCGGTGGCGAAGTTGTGAGGGATGTCTTCCAGCACTCAGAGTAGCGGCCGCGAGCCTGCGGGCGCCGGACTGCCGACTCAGTGCTGCTGTCTCGACCAGGGACGAGGCGTAGGCCACGGGTTTACCACCAACCGCGACAACCATGTCGTCGCAGCAGTTTTCGCGCTCCATGCGAATGCGGCGAGAAACGAACCACACAGCGGGATGGAAGAACAGGATAACCTCTATCAACCCTTGTGCGATGTTAACGAGGTGATCGTAGCGGCGGATGTGGGCTAACTCATGCAGAAGAGACATCTCGACCTGTTCCGGGCTGAGCCCGCTGGCCAGCGACAGCGGCAACAGGATTGTCGGCCGGAGCACGCCGACGACTGTCGGGACCGCTATCCGGCGGCAATAGGCGACAGCCGGCGTGAGCGATAGCCCCAGAGCCTTCGCCCAGCGCACGGCTGCTGCCAAGATCGTGGGATCGCCCAACGGCTGAGCGGCTCGGCGGAGCCGCTTTCCTCCCTGCAGTGCCGCAAGGAGGCGAGCCAGCATAAGCACGACTCCGATGAGGTAACACGCCGCCGCGTAGGGAGCGTGCCGCTGCCAGTCAAAAGTCCTCCGCATCTTGGCCCGGACAACGCTGGGCCCCGACTGCGGCACGGCCAGGCTCGATGTTCCAGGTGATTGGGACTTCCGGTTGGCTGCGTGCGGCGCCACGGTCTTCCCGGCTTCATGAAGCCAAGGCTGCACGGGTGCCTGACCGGATGAAATGGGTTCCGTGATTTCTCCCG
>JABMQX010000014.1 GCA_013203085.1 bacterium
CAGGCAATCCTTGGAAGGCACAGCTTTTTCTCCGGACACCGAATGGCAGAGGGAATTCGAGGACGCCTTCATCTACGAGGAGACCCCTGACCAGGTCAATGCCCTTGAAGAGCTGAAAGAAGACATGGAATCACCCCGGCCGATGGACAGGTTGATATGCGGGGATGTGGGCTACGGAAAGACCGAAGTCGCCATCCGGGCGGCGTTCAAGACGGTTATGGACAACAAGCAAGTTGGGATCCTGGTCCCCACGACTGTCCTCGCCCAGCAGCATTATCATACCTTTTCCGAGCGGATGGCGGATTATCCGATCCATATCGAGGTGCTCAGCCGCTTCAGGAAACCTGCCCAGCAGAAAAAAATCGTTGAAGACCTGAGAACTGGCAAAGTTGACATTGTCATCGGGACACATCGCTTGATCCAAAACGATGTCCGATTCAAAGACCTGGGGCTTGTTGTCGTTGATGAGGAGCAGCGTTTCGGAGTCAAGCACAAGGAGAGACTGAAACAGCTTCGGCGTCTTGTGGACGTGTTGACCATGAGCGCCACGCCGATACCGAGGACCCTTTACATGTCTCTCGTGGGGGCCAGGGACATGAGCAACATTGACACACCACCGTTGGATAGGTTGCCAGTGAAGACCATGCTGGTGGAATTCGACCGCAAGGTTATCCGATCCGCCATCCTTCGTGAACTGAACAGAGACGGCCAGGTTTATTTCCTCCACAATCGGGTGCGGACAATAGAGAAAATGAGCGAATACATCGAGAAGCTCGTCCCCGAAGCCACCATCATGACCGCCCACGGTCAAATGGACGAGGGCGAGCTGGAGACGATAATGGAGTATTTCGTCAATGGTTCCATTGACGTGCTGGTCTGCACCACGATCATCGAGTCCGGTCTGGACATCCCGAACGCCAACACGATTATCATTGACCGGCCAGACAAGTTCGGTCTCGCGGACCTCTACCAGCTCCGAGGCAGAGTCGGGCGCTGGAAACATCAGGCTTACGCCTACCTGATGGTCCCCAAAAATCGCGAGATACTCCAGAGCGCCAGAAAAAGATTGAGAGCCTTGCTCGATGCCCAGGGTCTCGGCGCCGGATTCCAGATCGCCATGCGAGACCTCGAGATCAGGGGCGCCGGAAACATCCTCGGAACCGAGCAGCACGGCCACATCGCCGCCATCGGTTTCACCCTCTATTGTAACCTCCTGAGAAGGACCATTGACCGATTGAAGGGAAAGGAAGTTCCAGAGGAAATGGATGTCGTCGTCAAACTTGACCTCGATGCGTACATCCCCACGTCCTACATTCCCGACTACAGGCAGAGGATTGACATTTACAGGCGGATGGCAAAGGCTCTCCATCAGGAAGAAATCAAGGAGATCGCCGCCGAGATGCAGGACAGGTTCGGACCCTTGCCCCAGGAGACTCTCAACCTTATCGAAATCGCCAGTTTGAAGATTTGGGCAAGAAATGAGAGAATAACCCGTATCACGCTGCAGCGTGATGGGAAGATCATCGCCGAGCGAGCCGGAAGAAAGCTCATGATTGATGGGCGCTTCCCACGGCTCAAAAGGACTGGCGGACGAACGGTCACCCGTGAGATAAAGAGAAGTCTTGCCAGACTGATACGGTGAAGTTCCCCAAGAGAGACTGAATGGAGGGGTCGGTTCGGAGGCTTTGACAGCCACGCCTTCGGCGTGGTCGCAAAGACGCAAAGACACCGAGATCTTAGAAAAATCGGCAATCTGAAATCCGAAATCAGATGGCGTCCTGGCGAGAGAAGAAGGAAGAGAGAAAACTTCTCGCAAAGGTGCAAAGAGGATATCTTATGAGACTGACAACAAATCTCGCTGTTTGCGTCACAATAGTGCTCCTGACAACGACAGGCTGCATACGCAGAAGCCTCAAAAAACAGGACCTGCTCCTCGCCACAGTCGGCGAGAAAAAGATAAGGGAGAGTGATTTCCGAGCTCAGTTGGAGCGGCTCGACCCAACTCTCAGGGGCAAGTACCGCAGAAACCGCGCCGCCCTTCTGGATAAGATGATCGAGGAAGAACTGCTCTATCAGCACGCCCTCGACAGGAACCTCGCCGGGACGCCCGAAGCAAAGAAGCGCCTGTCCAGGCTCGAGGAAGAAATAGCAATCCAACGCCTCATGCAGCTCGAAGTTCTCTCCAAGGTCACAGTAAGCAAGGAGGAAATCGAGAAGAGGTATTTGCAGGAGGTGAATCGCCGAGAAGGGTCGAGCATAGTCAAGTCCATTCTCTACATCTCCAATCTGGAGGAGAACAACGTTCGGGAGCAGGTCAATGTGATCGAGCGGGAGCTCAGGGAGGGACTCTCTTTCCCCGAAGTTGCAAAGCGGAATTCACTCGGCTACCAGATGCTCGAGCTCGACTCAGCAGACTTCAATGACCTCCCGCAGGAGGTTCGCAAGATTGCTGTCATGTTGAATAACAGGTCGGGCGGGCCGATCAATCTCGGCCCGAACCCCTTCTATTTCTTCAAGGATACTGAGCCACTTTCTTCTTGCTTCCGGAGGATTCGGCGGGCGATTCGCGACGAGAAAGGGGAGCGTGCCCTTCGAAAATGGCTTAGCTCCCGACGCGCCGCCAGCACAATCCGTCTCCACGAAGAAGCGTTGGATGATATGAACAGAACCGCTGCCGCTGCCGCAGAAGTCAACGGCGTCTCGTTGACAGTCGGAGATGTGGCGATTCTTCTCGAAGGGCTTTCAGTCCAGCAGAGACGACAGAAAGTAGCCGATAAGAAGGCGCTCTTGGACGAAGCCGTAGACAGAGAAATCCTCAGGCAGGAAGCTTTGAAAAGACGCCTCCACGAAGCCAAGTTCGTGAAAGAGAGACTGGCAAAAGAGCGTCGCCGCATTCTCGTTGAACTTGTTATCGAGCAGGACGTCGCCGGTATCACGCCCGCGGCCAGGGAAGAATCCCTCGCCGGGTTGCTCGCTGAACTGAAGAAAGCCGCTGGTGTGAAGATAGTTGCCGAAAACCTGAAGAAAATGTATATTCCTTCGTCCAAAGATATACAGGATATCTTCGGAGGCGAGCCGATCTGATAGGATGATGGTTGTTGTATCCGTCGCTCGCAAAAGAACGCCGACACTGATCCTTGTGTTTCCAATTTCGTCAGCAAAGGAATTCTTATGAAGAGGTCGCTCAGAAAAAGATGGGAGATCGTGGGCTTGGCGGGAATCCTTTTCTCTCTCCTCGTTTGGGGCTGGAGCCCGGGGGAGGAAAAGGCTGTGGTGGCGCCTGATGCAGGGGGCCTCGGCAGCGCGCCGGGTGCGCCGCAACCGGTGGAGGCGGCTCCCGGCACTGAGACAACTCCTGCTCCATTGCTCGCCATCGACACCGTGGTCGCCATGGTTAACGGTGAGGCAATCACCCTCGACGACCTTCAGCGCAACAGCAAGGCCATCCTGGCGGAGTGGAAGGCAAAGGTGGAGAAGGTGGCGCCGGAAACCTGGCCCGGCGTCAAAGAGAGAATCCTCAGGAGGCAGTTGGAGAACCTTATTGACAGGAAGCTGATCCTCATGGAGGCCAAGGAGCTTGGCGCCCGAGTTGAGGAGTCGCGTGTACGAGAGTTCATTATGTCCCTGCCGGAGATCAAGATGTCCTACGATGGCGACCTGGCGAAGTACCTCGTGGCCAAGGAGATAAGCTATGGCCGGCTCTACAGGGATATAGAGGAGTATCTGCTGTTCAGAGGAATACTCCGGCAAAACGTCGCCCCCAAAACTCGCGTCCCACCGGGGGAGGTTCGGCTCTATTACGAGAGAAATATTGACAAGTTCACCGAAGAGGCAGCGATCCATTGCTTCGCCATATCCTTCATTAAGAGAGGGAATCCCGAAGCCGCCGCGGCAGTCCTCACGAAGGCGAGAGAAGCGCTTCGGAAGATCAGGGAGGGCGCCTACTTCCCAGATGTCGCGAAGGAATACTCCGAAGACCCGAAACACGCCGAGAAAGGGGGCGATTGGGGTTGGATCACCCCCGGCACTCTTGAGAAAAAGGCTTCCGATGCAGCCTTCGCCCTGAAGGAAAATGAGTACAGCGGTATCGTCGAAGGGGATGCCGCCCATTGGATTCTCTGGGTGAAAGAAAAGAGGGAGAGGTCCGTCGTTCCCCTCTCCGCCGCGTGGAAAGAGATAGAGCTCTACATCAAAATGCTCAAGCAGGAGATGGAAATCCGAAGATGGGGTCGGAGACTCAGGTTGAAAGCCGCCGTAACCTACCCTGTCCCGCTGAGCGCAATCGTGAGAAGATGAAAGCTGCTTTTTGACCGCCCGACGGAGTCACCGCTGTGTTTGGAGATCGCCGGCAGGCGGAATGGAGATTTCGGAGTGGACAGTATAACAGGATGGAGAAGACAATGAATGGGGCGCCCGAATCCTGTCAATCC
>JABMQX010000149.1 GCA_013203085.1 bacterium
CAAGACTCTCTTCCTTTCGGAAGAAGATGAGCATATCGAAGGGCTGACTTTCGGCAGCAAACAAGCCAGCCTCTACGCTGTCGGCAGTATGAACTTGACATCCCGCTTCCTTCAAGCGAGTTGCTGCCTCGGCAGCGCCGTGTGAATTCTCTGCAATAATCAACACGGAAGCTTTCTCTCCCGTCATAACGGCTTCTTGTTCCTCCGGGGTCATGTTCTCTACTCCTTACCAGCGACGTGAGACTTGCACTGCGACATCTCGCAGAGATTTTCAGCAGTCTTCACTCGTTAGGCACATGTACGTCCCCCGAGACGAATAGCGTTACGCGGTCGAGAGAAACTCCATTCGCCGTTTTCCGCCCGGCATAAACGATCCTATCTGTAACTCTCTGGTTTCGGCCGTCCCGTCCCCTCCCGACAAGGTCGCTGCGCGAGACGGGATCGAACCACTAACCTCGTCACTTCTGCCGTAATCTCTTGGTCATATTGTTGAGAATCTGCGTGACGCGGGCGAGATTCTTTTTGTCCTTGTGCGGTATGCCCGGCTGTTCCGTCCAATCAAGCAAGAACTGAATATCTCCCAAAAGAAAACCTCTAACAGCCACCTCCCACACGCACGCCCCCTCCGGGCGGCACTTCTCTAAGGAATCCAGAAAGGTCAGCTCTTTCTTGCTCAACAAACCATCTCGCGATTTCAACTGTCCCACAAGGCCCGTGATCTTGCGGGCAAGAGCATCCTTGACCACGGCTTTGACGTGGGCAAGATCGAACGGTTTTGTGATGTAGTCAAAAGCGTCGAGCCGCATCGCGGCTCTCGCGGTATCCATGCTGCCGAAGCCGGTGATGATGATGACCGCCATCCCCTCGTCAATCTTCTTAATCCGCCGCAGCACGTCTATGCCACTCATCCCGGGCATCTTCAGGTCGAGCAAGACCAGGTCAGGCCTCGATTGCTCCACGATCCGCAGTCCCTCTTTGGGATCGGTCGCCGTCGCCACCGTGTAGCCCTCTGCCGTCAGAAGGTCCTTCAAAAAGCCACATATCTCCATTTCGTCATCAATGACCAGAATGTCCGGGCGCTTGACCATCAGTTTCCTTTCTCCGATTGACGCGAGCAGACTTCGCTTTTCTTACTCAACAGGAGCGGTTATAGTATGCCGTTTTGGAAAGTATTCTTTCTCTATCAATACATCCATTCTTACGCTCTGGCAAGAGTATATCTTCGGTGAACAATGAGCGGATTCGCAATAACTGTGCCAGGTGTTGAGACGTAACAAAGCGCTTCTGCAATAGATGTTGAATCAGCGGCCCCGCGTTTGATCGAAGACGCGGCCAAACGCATCAAGCATCTCGATTCAAGACGGGATGGGGTCCTGCGAAATGTGCAAACTGAGGGAGGGAGTTTTTCAGCCAGCAGGACCCTCGACAGACTTGTTCAGCTATTCTCCACATATATCCGCTCCGGGGCACATTCTCTTTTCTTCTCTCTTCGCACGAGGTACGCCTTGCTCACAATTACGCCACGCTGTAGGGACGGGTATGGGGTTGAATTCACGACGAAAGGCAACAAGGACCGATGAATGAGCCTCCCTGCGTAAAGATGAGGAAAGAACTCAGCCGAGGAGGGCTGACGACCTCTCCACCTATGAATTGGGCGACATCCTTCATGGACCTCGTCAAAAAAGGCTGTTCTCATCCGAGACAACGTTTCCTTCGACGGTGTCTCTACGAAAGAATCCTGACCCTCGTTTTCAAAAAACCCTATGCGCCTCGTCGGAACTCCCTGGGGACTAGGGTCGCTGGGGGGAGGGGGTACATAAACGACGCTGAGCGACGAGGCCGCATAGGTCCAGTTGGGTAAGGAAGCAACCCGTGTGCCACGGAGACGAGCGGGGAGGCGGCTACCATCACCTCTTATTCCTACGTGCGCACAGGCAAGCTCTTACGGACTGAAAGTGTTCTCTTATTTCAGATGCCCCGCCTCGGCAACACTCCCCCGGAGGCCAAGAAGCGCTGATGTCTTTCAACACAAGCGCTTTCGTCCTTCGACAACCGGCTCCGCTCCGAACAAAGGGGCCTCTCTTACGCACAAGCCATGGACGCTCATTCTTGGCTTTCGAGAACTCCCCGTCCCCGAGAAGCGTTCACTGAGAAAGGGAAGGATGTGTTGAAAAGAATCCACAGACGATCTTCTCGCCCACGCCGTCCCTTCCGGGAGCATGCTTCACAAATCGGGGAAAGTGTGGTGAGGCGCGGCGGAGAACATCGTTGAGTGACCCTCAGGCCAGCAAAGCAACATGCTGGGGGAAGGGGATTAGTGACGGGAAATCACCCTGAGTTCCGCGCTTAATCCCTGTTGCGCCACATCAAGAAACGGATGAGCTGCATGACCGCCATCAATGCCGCCGCGAGGTAAGTAAGCGCTGCGGCGTTCAGGACACGCTTGGCGTCAGTCTTCTCGCTCTCAAGGATGATGGCTTCGTTCCGCAAAGTTTGAACGGCGCGGGAGCTGGCGTTGTATTCCACGGGCAACGTGACGATGTAAAAGAATGCTGCCACGGCGAAAATGATGATGGCGATGTCAGTCAAGACCCGAAGTGGCCAAACAGGCCGATGAAGAAAAGAATGGGCGCCGCGTTTGTGCCGAGAGCGGCGACGGGGACGAAGGCGGCTCTGATTCTCAGAGGAACATACCCGCTGGTGTGCTGTAGGGCATGCCCTGCCTCGTGAGCCGCCACCCCGAGCGCTGCGAGAGACCGCCCGCGATACACGTCAGTGGAGAGTCGCAACACCTTCTTCCTCGGATCGTAATGGTCTGTCAATTGACCGCCGATCTGTTCTATCCGAACGTCGTTGAGGCCGTGACTTCTCAGAATTGCACCTGCGGTTTCTGCCCCGCTATGTCCTCTGATAGACGCGACTTGTGAATAATCTCTGAAGGCACTCTTCACCCTCGACTGGGCGTAGATCGCCAGAATCAACGGCGGAATGAGCAGAAAGAAATAGGGGTTATAGAACAGGGGATAAAACAAGAGAAACGTCCCCATCGTGGTCATCCTCCCCGGAGCTTTCGCCTTTTCACGCTCTCACCTTTTTGCGAATCCCGCTAATTATAGCGCTTCTGTTTCAACAACGTTCGCAATGAGAAACCGTTCTGAGCTCTCCGAAAACCGCAGAAGTCTCCACGTTTCGGTGTCGGATTCGCCGCAAGTGATTGTTTCTCACCCGGCATCGGTCCCGGAATTCTGCCGGCAACTCGTCTATTTCAGCTTTTCCAGCTTTATGGCGTCAATGCCGAAAAAGTAGCCTGTTGACTTGTCGTTCTTTCCGACCATGTCCGCACGCAATACGTCGTCTCGGCCCTTGAGGAGAACACGGTCAAGGACGATCTGTTTCCCTCGGAGGGCGTTGGATGTATATGCATCGTAGGGTTCGCCGAATTTCTTGCCATTGACGGAGATTTGTACGAGAGCGTAATCCCACGAGGTGACCGGGAAGATTGTCATTTTATACGCGCCGGGGGCAACCTGGGGCAGAGCCAACTCCGCCCAGGAGCCGACCTTCTTCCCGCGGAGCCACATCTGCAAGGCGTTGCTGAACTCTCCGAAGCCGGAGATGTCCTGCGGCCCCGTCTCCATGTCGTCGGACTTGCCGACGATCTTGAGGGTCTCGCCCTCTATGGCGCCCTTGATTCGAAAAGGTTTTCGCGGTTCTTGGATGACTCGGTCTCGGACATTCACCGGTTTGAAGAAATCCTTTTGGTTGGGCCCGGCGTACCAGTAGGTTACGCAGCTATAGTCTTTGTCGTTGCCGTAGTTCTCCATTGTGCCCTTGAATGACTTCTGGAAGGGGATGTTGTCGGCGATCTGCCAGCGATTGACGGAGGTGTAGTTGCCGTTGCCCGGCCCTTCGCAGAGAGTCTGGTTGTGGAACGCGTGGTGGAAAAGCGCCGTGCCGCACCATGCGTAGCCGAAGTAATCCTCGCTGCCCGTCCCGAAAGTGCTGGGGAAGTCTTCTCCGTCCACCCAGAATTTCTCGTCGCCTTCGCCCCACCAACCGCGAACGGGGTTCCAGATAGTCAACACGGCGCCGCAAAATCGTCCGCGCCCTGTGCACTCCAGGAATGGCCAATCGAAGGTCTTGTTGGGATAGTCGCGATGCCACTTGGCGTGGAAGTAGGCGATTTGGTCGGGGGGGATTTCGCATTGTTCAAACAATGCCGTGGCTTCGAAGGTAACTGTTTTGTCTCCCTGGTTCTCAAACTCGTATCGAATTGCCTTTTTGTAAGGCATGTACCAGTAGCAGTAGGCGGTTCCATCCTCCGCAATGCCCAGGGGAAGGGACTTGTATGAATTCATGCCCGGGGCCGTCCCGAAGAAATCTCCTATCGGGACGTCCACGGAAGGCGTAGTCTCATTGTCCCAGTAGAACCTCAGGATCGTGCGGGCCAACATCTTCCGGCGTGCCTTCAGGTCTTCGGGAAGATTGAGAAATCGAAACCGCATTGCCCGAATGGCAACCGGTGGTCCGTCGTTCTCTGCTTCCTCCCTGAACGTCTCCCCCGGCGCGAGAGTGAAAGTCCTCCAGTCGCCGCTCAAATGATCGCCCAGCACTTCGCCGCGAAGCTCCCAGGGCGGCCTGCCTCTGCCTTCAAGCTGCGAAATCACATTCTTCAGTTTCGCAAGCTCCTGGGCTCGCAAGGGAAGGTGGAACGATTCGACCTGCGTGCCTTTTGGGTACGTCCGGTAGGTAACGTGATGGTACATCCTCTTGGGCTTCTCCACCACGACGCGGCAATGTTTCTGGTAAGGAATGGGGAAGTAGAGGTTCGCTCCTCCGGTGCGACGGCCAACGACCGGTCCGAGGAATGGGGGAACTTTGCCATATACGATGTCCTGGAATCCGCATTTGAGGACAGGTTCTTTTTGCCTGTCAATGAAGACCTTGAGAATTCCCTCCGGGTTCGCGGACCAGATGCGGAAGATGCAGCCGGGGCCGTCCATATCCGCGAGGACCATTCCTTCGGGGTCTTCTCTCAGGAAGTTGCCGGCATCGCCGTTGGCGCCCCAGTTCGGTTTGTCGGGGGCAACGCTTCGCCGGTCATAACTGGAAAACTGCTGGCACGTCTCACCCGGCTGCGGCAGCGTGGCGAGCTGCTTCATATCGGTCATCTTATCGAGCATATCCACATAAGTGATCTTCGCTGCCCCCGCGGACGTCGCCAAAAGCACGAGTAGAATCACAGCCGCTGCTCTTTTCATAGTCTCCTCCTCACGTCTGTTGTTGCAGGTCCAAACACATAGGCGCTTAGTTCATGGCTCATGCGAAGAAGGATAGTGAACCTCTTCACTGCGGTCAAGGATTCTCTTGGCCGCGAAGCGGTGACCTGTTGCTGGCGCGGGTCGGAGAGAGGA
Source organism: bacterium (assembly GCA_013203085.1). Taxonomy (GTDB): domain Bacteria; phylum Auribacterota; class JABMQX01; order JABMQX01; family JABMQX01; genus JABMQX01. Next base: position 5,415 of record JABMQX010000149.1, read on the forward strand.
GGCCTGCCTGTCCTCAGGCGAAACTCATCAGAACAACACGGAAAACTCGAACTCAGACGTACTCGGGTGCTGCGACAACCGGGGACAATGCTCCGCTCCCCGCGAAATCATCAACCAGCCACGGTACCAGGAGTCCCCAAGCTGCGAAAAGCAACCGACACAAACGCCTCAGAGTCATCGCCGCCGGCGAAGCGCCCGTTCCGCCTCGCGGCGAACGCCGCTATTGCTGTCCTCCGATAGCTGCGTGAACACGTCCCTCGCTTCCTCCCGCGCAAACCAGGACAGCGTCTGGATGGCCCGGCCTCTGGCTCGAGTATCACTGCTGGACAACGCGACCTCGGACAACCGCGCGACTTCCTGCTGAAACGGTTGCTCATCGCCCAGAGACCGCAGCGCTGTCGCCAGCCGTATGGCGTTCCTGCCGGGATTTCTATCATACATATCCCTGAGGTAAGGGACGGACTCCACCGCCCCAATCTCACCCAGCGACGCAATCGCTTCCCCGCGAACCTCCTCGTTCGAATCTCCGAGGGCCTGCAGCAGCGCGGAGGCGCCGTCCTGGGATTTGAGCCGGCCCAGCACGTCCGCCGCTTGTTCACGAACCTGGGAGGAGGAATCGGACAACATCTGGGCGATTTGGCCGGCAGTCTCTCCGGCGCCGAGCGTCCCCAGCGCCACTACCGCCTCCCGACGAACGCCGGGATCAGGGTCACTCAACATGCCGGCAATGTTGGGCGCCGCCTCCTTATATCCCCAGTCGGCAAAGGAGTCTATCGCTTCCCAGCGTACCCTGGGGTCCGGGTCGCCCAGCATCTGCGCCATAAGAGGCGCCGCCTCCTTGTCTCCCAGGTCTCCCAGCGCATCCGTCGCTTCGCGACGAACCTGCTCGCTCGGGTCCTGCAGCAGGTTCCGGATCGCCTCCCGCGCGGTCGAGTCGTATGGCGCGAACCGTCTCAGAGAAGCCAGCCCCTCCAGCCGGAGCTGTGGACTCTCCGAATTCACGAAATTATACCCCCGGCTCACGGGGTCCTGTTCCAGCGACTGGATTCGATAAGAAAGCACGTTCATCTGCGACCAAAGCCGTCCGATCTCGCCGGACAAGTCTGCGCCCGTTTCTTCGACGTTCTCACGGTCATCCCCGTCATGGTACGAGACGGGCGGAGGCGAGAAGCCCTCGAGACGGGCCGACACTCCGGTCAGCCGTTTCTCCAATTGCTCGAGACGCTTCTCAAGTCTGATGACCTGTATCTTCGACTCCAGCGAGTCCTGACCGGCCGGACCCTCTGGCCGTTTGGGAAGGAACATCCCGATAGCGGCCAGCAACAGCGCCGCGGCTGCGACTCCAATCACAAAATTGCTCTTCATAATCGCCCCCTTCTTAGTACAGGCTCTCCATCCATATCCTCTACACTAACCTACCAGCCTCAGCCTCCTTATCCGAACACAGGCACTCCCTCGCGGCGCCAAGCACCGCTGCCGTCTTTCGATTCAAAAATGCCGGGGCCGCTGAAACGGCACGCCCCACCACGGCCTCACCCCGACATTTCCCTCCAAGAGTAACTAACGAGCCGCCGCCCGACAAGGTTTATCCTGCTTTCTCGACGAGATCACCCGTCCGACCACCAGTGAAGGGCCAGTATGTAGGTGAAGATGTTCATGTGAATTCGCCGGACAGCTTCTGGAATACTCTTAATCGCCGGATCATCGGCGCCTATCACAAGGGGAGCGTGGGATGCTTACCGCTCTGTCTGTGTGAATTCATTTGCCGATTCGCTCACATGAGGAATGGACATGGGGTGGGATTGTGGGAAAGCACGCTGGGCAATGCCCTGAGAATGGGGCTCAAAGCGAAAAACTAATAGAGTTGGCGTGCCCCATATAGACAAAAACACTGTGTGCCAAGATGTCTCGTCCAATCAAACAGCCAACATTGGCTTGCCCGGCAAGGGGAGGGGCGGCCACAGGAAGTCGATCAATACTCAGGAATTTGCCAGGCGAGATTTCTATGCTCAACTGCACGGTGTATACAGGAACATAGACGGGATGCCCCGCTGTCAACATCTTTACCGCCCCGTCAGGCTGCAAGTTGAGTTGTTGGCAAACATTCTGCGAAATGCACGTACCTGTGGCACCCGTATCAATCAACCCCAATACCTTAATTGGCGGAGGAACGGGTTCTTCGTTCCGCGTTAGCAATTCTCTGACATCCGAGGGCAACTCAATTCGAATAGGCAACAGTGGCCCGCCGGCTTGCATGTTCTGAATCTGTACAAAGATAGACGCCATTACACCGCCCCTAACAGCGCCTGAGTGGTATAATTGATGGTATCCTCCGCCCCAATTTGCTGAATCAGGAATTTTGTGTTGCCAAATTTCTCTAACGCATAAGCATAGGCATCGCCTCGACTCTCAAAGACCTTGTGAATCTCCCGATTCTTGATAACGGCGAACTTGCCCTGGAGATCTTTTTTCCAGCTCTCAGGCTGACTCAAATAATACTCAAGCTCAGTTCTTATTTCGTCATCCAGAGAAGCAAATGGATCGGGTGTGTCCCCTTCCTGTGGCATCGCCTTGCTGTCCTTCGCTCCCATTTTGTGCTACCTCCCTTTAGACACGGACCTGCAGATTTCGCCCTTGCCATCAAAGCATATCACGCACCAAGAAACTTCCGTCAAGATGTTTTTTAGGATGTCATCCAAGAGTCTCAACACTCAATCTCCTTTTTAGTTTCCCCCTGACTCAAAGGGATACTTCCGTAAGAATGCGGACGGTCCGATTCTCCTGTATTCTCCAGTGTTCTCTCGACGGGGCGCAATACTGGAGGGGGGTGCGCGTTCAGCATCGCGATTGCCCTCCCTGTGCCAGAGCTTGCTCCAGCCTTCCAGCTCGCCAGGGCGCGCGCCAGCCTGCCAGAGGTTTTCCACTCTACCCTTTGTCTCGCCAAACCTGCCCGGACAGGGCCTGCCGGGCCAGCCTGCCCAGGGGCATTG
>JABMQX010000150.1 GCA_013203085.1 bacterium
ATGTCAGTGAAGACCTTTATGGTGTAAGGTTTCAAGAGGAGGGGGCGGTTGCCGAACTTCTCTGCCCTCTCTGAATCGCCTGTCTTCTCCGAATTCCTTGAGGTTGAGCCGCCTCTGGGGTTAGTCTGGCCCGGGAGACGGGCTATCGGATGGGGCGGCACGCTTTCGCTCGTACGCTTTCTGAACTCGCTCATTCACGTCGCGGAAGCCTATATCCTCGGCGTAAATCTCCTTGTACTGCTGGAGAGCTTTCTCTTCGTCCCTTGAATCTTCGTAGGCTCTGCCGAGGTTGTACATAACCTCCTTTTTGAAGGAGTCCATCACGTACAACTCAGAGAGCGCCTTCTCAAACTGCTCGACGGCCATATCCGGCTGCCCCTTGAGGCGGAAACATTCGCCGAGGTAGTTGAGTGCGACGGTTCGTTTCTTGGCGCTGGACTTGGCGACCTGAAGCTCCTTGATCGCCTCATCGAACCTCCCGCGCTCCATGAGGGCGTGTCCGAGCTCGAGCCTCAAATCGAGGTTCGTGGGATACTTCGCCACACGTTTCTCCATATCACTGAGAGCGAAGTCCTCCTTTTCTTCCTTCAGCCGCTGTGCCTCTGTCCGAAGCTCCTTGTTGGTGGGTTCCTGGGCTGCTTTCTTCTCGGCCTCCTCGATCTGCTTGTCAAAACGTTTGAGGGCTATCCTGTATCGCATTTCTGGGAGGTCCGCGTCGGCGGGGGCGAGCTTGATCGCCTTGTCGAAAAGCTCGATGGCCTTGTCGAATTCCTTTTTCTGGATGTAGAGGTCCGCGAGGGACTTGTAATGGTCGAGTTTCTCCGGCTCCTCCGACAATCGCCTCTGGTGGTCGCGGATGAGGGCGTCCACATCATCCTCCGACTTGACAAGTCTCACCTCGCGCTCGGCTGTCTTGGCGAACTCGGTATCCTTGATCTTGCCGCGATAACTTTCCGTATCCTCCCAGTCGCCTTTGATAATGGTTCCCATGGCGGCGAGGTCCTGGAGAGCTTTATTGGCTTCCTTATCCGCCCCGTTCACAGCCAGCAGTTTCTGGAAGCACCGCTGTGCGTCCGACACGTCCCCATTTTGCATATACACACGCCCCAGCTCCCTAATCACTTTTGCGTTTTCCGGCTTGATCTTGAGGGCGTGCTCGAGGGAGTCGATGGCCACATCTAACACCCGCATCTCCCTGGCGGCGAGGGCGTGGTGCCGGAGCACGGTTATGCTCTTCGGCTTCGACTTCAGAATCTTCTCGTAAATCTCGAGCGCCCCGCTCCATTTCCGGGTGGCGAGGCTGCTGACTCCCCGCAAGTGGTTCGGCAGATGGCGCAGTGTCGCGAGAAGGGTCTTCACCCACGCGGGGGCCTTCTTGTTGTCGAAGCGCCGGGTCTCAGTCTCGTGGAGGAGATGCCTCGCGCGCACCATGTTCGGCGCAATCTCCAACGCCGAGAACAAAAGCGTGATGGCGTAATCATAGTTCATCTTCTCGGCGGCTTCCACCGCCTTGTCAAAAAGGTCCTGAGCCTGTCGGGGGACCTTGACGGGAGCCTGCTCCTTCGGCGCCAGGATGCTGGTCCCGCCGGTGCCGGCACGCTGTTGGCTTTTCTGATCGCTTGTCCGTTGTTCTGTCATTCTCGTCTCGCCTCCCTGATAAATGAAAGCGTTTTTCAGAGGGAAATATAGCCCATCCGAGAGTGCTTGTCAACACGCCGAAAGAGAAGGATGTGGCTGTGTTTGGGCGGCAAGGAAAAGAGGGAGAGAGAGCTTAACGCAAAGACGCGAAGGCGCAGAGAGGGAGTCAATGGGAGAATCGGCTTTCTTGCGATGGTTAACGGGATGAATGGGATTCTCTGAGTCATGCATCTATCCTGTGCATTTCGTTGCCTCGTCTTGCAGACAGCGACAAGTCCAACTTTGCGCGAAACAGGACATTCCGTGGAAATAGGCCGACTCTCCCTTGATGGTGCGGTTTTTCAAAAGGCAAAGGCAGCCACGGGCAGAGATGGGTTGCCTCCAGCGCTTCCGGGAAGTCCTGATAATTTGAAGCACTCAAGAAGCCAGCTATTTTGAGGTGGTTCTGTAAGCTCGCTTCAACTTCAGTTGTGCACCTCCGCCGTCCAGTAAACGGTCTGGGGACCGCTTTTGATGTTGTAGCCCTTGATACGTACCGTCCACGCGCCTTGGGCAAGGTTGCCGGCGACCTCCGCCAGTTCGAAAATACTCACGGCAGAGTAGCTCTTGGCTCGCTCAACGCCGATCGGATCGATCAGGTGAACATCTATATCGTCGTGCTGCTCAGCTTGCGCTTCGGGCCACCACAAAGCGGCTTTGAAGTCGCGGCGGTTGGGGCCGACGTTGATCGGGATGTTGATGACGGTTCCCTGATTCACATTGACTTTACCCCACCAGGCATGGCTGTTGGTGGGCATGCGCAGGTGGCCGACCCCCGTCGTATTATCATAGTTCGGCCACGCTATGTCGCCGGAGACGATCAAACGCGAGTAAACCTGCCCATTATCGAAGGTGTTGAAGCTTCGGAGCCAGTTACGCATCAAGGCCGCCGCGGCTGCGCCGTAGGGCGTGGCGCCGCTTGTGCCGCCGAAGACCTGCAGCGCGTTATCGTTGGCATTGCTCGCCGTCTCCGTCCTGTAAGGCGCTTGCAGGTCCGGTTTGTAGCGGCCGTCAGGAGCTGCCCCCCGTGATTGGCCGTTGTACTGCGCCTGCGAGACCACATGGTAGGCGCCGATGCCGATAACCTTGTGAGCGAGCCCTGGTGAAGCAACCGTTTCAGGGTCGGGGCCGTAATTGCCGTTGGCTGCTACCACGACCGCGCCGGCGTCGTAGGCGTTGTCGGCTGCCAGAGCGATGGCGCCGTTCTCGCCCTCGCCGGCCTGGATTTCGCCCACGATCACCCGGTCGAAGACGGCGATAGCCCGCTGGAACGCCCGCACGGCGGCGGCGCCATCGAGCCACCCACAACCGTTCCCGTAAATCTTCCAGGTATCGAGCGTGATCTCTGTCACACCCCTGTAAGCGTTTCCAAGCCTGTTGTTGCCAACGATGATCGCCGCGCTAGACGTGCCGTGGTTCCAGCAATCGTCTTCCGGATTCCAACCGGCGGCGGTGGTGTCGTTGCAGTTGGGGCCGCCGTTCACGCAGTCGCGGATGAAATCAACGTTCGAGGGGTCGTTGAAAAGGACATGGGTCGTCCGGATGCCTGTGTCCAGCAGGCCGATGTAGCCGGAGGTGAGGTTAAGGTTGAAATAAGGATCGGAGACGATACGGGCACGCCCGTCGTCCACGTCGTTGTCGGGATCGGCGTCGGGCGGTTTTTCACCCGCAAACTGGGGCTGGATATACGTGAGGTCTTGAGCTTCAAGTAATCTCATCACTTGCTTCAACTGCACCTTGGTCAAGAATCCGTTAATGAGCCAGAACTGATCGTTCACCTGCAGCTCGACACCCAGTTTCGCCGCGACTGCCAGGAATCCCTCCGTGCTCCTGCGACGCTGTGCAAGCAGGTCATTTATCACTCCCCGGGCTTCCTCCGAAAGGAGTTTCCCTTCCGTCGAATCTCGTTGCAAGCCTTCCGGCAGGTCAGGAAACCGGGGAATCTGGAGATTGCCGCGAAGCAGGATGATCACCGGCACAACTTCATCCGGGGACTCCTCAATCATCTGGACCAGCACGGGGTGGATTCGCGCCGGCTCTCTGGGTATGACATCGTCCTTCTTAGTCTCCGGTTTGATGTCCTCTTTAGTGAAGGCATCTCTGGGGATTTCCTCGGCCTTATAGTCGAATCCATATCCTGTTTCATCCACTTCTACCTCGTGGATAATGTTGAAGGGGTCTTCATCGGGGACGATCTGAAGTCTCTTCACTACGCGATAATAGCGGCTACGAACCGGGTCGGCGATTTTCTCCCCGGTCCAGGAGGTGTCTGTAGTTGCTAAGCCGAATGGCCTCCAGACGCCGGAAGCCAGGTCGTCGCAGTACTCCACAATATACTTGAAGTCGCCGGGTTCGGTCCTCTGCCATTCGAGGCGGAAAGCGCCTTCGGGTGTGAGCTCCGAGTCCACGACCCTTGTCGGCAAACGAGGTTTTCCCACGCGAGCCACGATCTGCGATGAGCACTGGTTGCCCATCTTGTCGGTCATAGTTGCTCTCAAGAAATAGAGTCCGGGGTCGAGCTCCTTCGGATCCCAAAGGATGCTCAACTCCTCACCGATGAAAACCCAGGGAATCTTCACGATCTGTAATCTAATGGGGGACACCGTAGCCATAAGGGCGGCGTCCTGGACTCCATTCTTTCCCGGCCAATGCACGTCGCCGTTCGGCTCCATAGTGACATCAACGATTCCGCCTTCCCAGGGGTCCATCACGTCAATATCGGTTGTGCCGTCCTCATTGGTGAAGTTGGCGATGGAATTGGCAGTGACAATATGCCCTCCGCCCGTGTTCCAGAGGATTCCCAGAATAACGTCTTCCTTGCAGTTCTCGAGCTCGTTGCGAATGGTCGTCGGATTAATAGTGGCGTGCTCGGTGACAGTTAGAAAGAGCCCTCGGTCGTTGACCCACTGCCTAAGCCCGTCGAAAATGCCGGCGCCGGATGTCCCGCTGAGGCTGCTTGTGCCCATGGCGTCGGCAAGCCCTTCAACGAGGTCGGTGTCAGTCAGCGGATTTCCGTCCAAGTCCTCCGTCAGCTTGCTGTAACCGTGGTCCGCCCACCATTTCAGGCACGCAGCGCTGCCGGTTGGGGCGCAGTACATATTGCCGTTGTTGGCCTGTCCGACCCCGTAGTCATGCTGGTCGAGGTGAGGGATTCCCTTGGTATAGTAAAGAAGCTTGGGCTGAACTTCCCAGACAATGCTCACAATATCCTCATCCAGCGTGGCGCAGGAAATCTCCGTCGGCTCCAGGAAGACTTGTTGGTCTTCAAGCCCTTTCAACACGGGAATAGGCGGTGTCGGGTCAACGTAAACCTCGACGACGTCCTCCCCGATATTCTCTTCCCGATCCATCATTCTGGCTCTGACCAGATACCAGCCTTCTTCGAATTTGGAGACATCCCACACCGCATTCCACCAGTTGTGCTGATAGGTGCCGGGGAAGGTGGAAAACGTTGGCACCGCCCCGTCGTCATCCTCGCCGATCAGTTCCCATCGCTGTCCACCGTCGCGAGAGAACTCGAAGCGAGTCACAATAATCCCGTCGTCCCATAATCCGGTTGCTTCTGTGGCCCAAAGGTTGACCGCTCCATAGATCAGGTCTGGTCTCTCGCCCAGATTGTCCACGGGCTTAAGGAGGCGCGGCTGCGGTCTCGGGTCATGTATAATGCGAGCCTCGTTGGTGAAGACCGCTGTCGGCCTATCCGAGGACCCCGGAGTAACGGTATATTGGACAACGACAGCCACAATACTCTTGTCGCTCGGGGGGATTGTCATCTCCGAAGGCTCGCTCTGGGGCGTGAGCTTGTCGGTCTGCGTTTCATCGGACCATTTCAAAGAATTGACCATGGGGTCATCTTGCGTGAGATTGTTCAAGGGGATCACGTTTTCGGACAGGGCCCAACGTCTCTCCACGATGAGAGTGTCCGGCTCTCCTGTGCGGGGAACGATAGGGAACTCCAACGGCGGGAGAATGATGTCTCCGACGCTGG
>JABMQX010000151.1 GCA_013203085.1 bacterium
AAGGGAGGATGGGATCTCTCCCATCCTCCTCAGGGCACCACTGGGCGCGGAATCACACGCGAGTTAAAGATTGTGCGTCGCGGCAGCGATCAGGCACGCCGGGTCCACACCGAGGTTGCTGATCGTATAGCTCGTCACGAACGTCTTGGTCGCGTCGGCGGGGCAAAGGACCTTCGTGGTCGTGCCTTTGATGTAGGGGTCAATGTCCGCGGCGACCACGGCGGCCCCGGCGGACTGGTTATCGTTGAGAGCCCATTGCTCTTTGGCGGAGTCAACCTGCCGCAGGTTGTTGATGCAGGCGTTCTTCTGGGATTCCGTTCTTGCCTTTATGAAGCTCGGAATCGCGATTGCCGCCAAGAGACCTATGATTGCGACAACAATCATGATCTCGACCAGTGTGAAACCTTTCGTTCCCTTCATCCTTCTTTCCTCCTTCTTGTTTTGATTGTGAATTGGGAAATTGCTGTCTGTTTTGACAGGGAGAGGTACAACTTCCATGCCAAGCCGCTCGATTCATTCTTCATTTTTGTAAGACGCGTCGCCATCGGCAATTAGCTCCCACGAGACTCTTCTGGCAGATACACTCCGCCGCCCGTTATTCTCATGGATGAAAAAAGGTCGCCGTTTCGTTTATCAAGAATGAGAGTGGGCAACCTGATCCTGGCATTGCCAGCGCTGCGGTTGGTCTGTGACGCAAAGACAGCACGAGGAATGGATGACTCCGCGGCCAGCGCGGAACAGGGGACATGGGGTGTGGCTGCGTTTCAGGGGCCGGTGGTGGCGGTTTATGCGCGGTTTGCTGGACCGCTGGCATCTTGCCCCCCAAATCGAGGGCGAGACGCCCTCGCGACAGCCGCCGGGACGGCGGCGTTACCTTCGTCGGCGTCGCCGCGCAAACAGAGCCGAACACCGTCAAAAGTCACGGATATCGAGCTGGTCCAGTTTGCGGTAAAGGGAAGGGACGCTTATTGCGAGGATTTCGGCGGCTTTTTTCTTATCGCCGTCGGTCTTCCTGAGGACATTCCTGATATGCCTGCGCTCGGAATCTTTGAGGATGTTCTTCAGAGTGTAGTCGCCTCGCCGACGAGAGTCCGCCCCGTTGAGAAGTCTCGGAGGAAGGTCCTCTGCCACAATGACATCGCCCTCGCAAAGGGTACTGCCTCTTTCGATGACGTTCTCGAGTTCTCGGATGTTTCCGGGCCAGTCGTAGCTCGTCAAGACATCCATTGCTTCGGGGTTGATTTTTCTCTCCCTGCCGGCTTTCTTGTTCTGCCGATCGAGGAAATGTCTCACCAAAAGGGGAATGTCCTCCCTCTTTTCCCGGAGGGGAGCAAGTTCGACGGGTATGACGCTGAGCCTGTAATAGAGGTCCTCCCTGAAGGTTCCTTTCTTGACTTTCTCAGCGAGGTCCTCGTTGGTGGCGGCGATGACCCTGACGTCAATTTTCCTCTGTTTAGTGTCACCGACTCTTTTGATCTCCTTTTCCTGGAGGACCCGCAGGAGCTTCGACTGCATGGCGGTGCTCATGCCACCTATCTCGTCGAGGAAAATGGACCCTTTGTCGGCAACTACGAAAAGCCCTTGCTTATCCGCATAAGCGCCCGTGAAGGCGCCTCTGACGTGCCCGAAAAGCTCCGACTCGAGAAGGGACTCCGGCAAAGCCGCGCAGTTGATCGGCTCAAAAGCCTTATCCCGCCGCTTGCTGTTGTAGTGGATGGCTCTCGCGACGAGCTCCTTGCCGGTACCGCTTTCGCCATAGACGAGGATAGTGCTATCGGTGGGAGCGACCTTCCGGATGATGGAGAAGAGGTCCTGCATCTGTTTGCTGGAGCCGATGAGCTGGTCGAATGTGTACTTCTGCTGAATCTGCTGCTTGAGGCTGCGGTTCTCCTGGATAATGGACCTCTGTTTCAGCCCTCTCTGAATGAGAAGGCGAAGCTCGTCCATCTTGAAAGGCTTGATGATGTACTCGAAGGCGCCTTTCTTCATGGCGTCAATGGCGGTTTGTATCGAGGCGTAAGCGGTCATCATTATGACGGCGATCTCGGAGTCGATCTTCTTGATTCCTTCGAGGAGAGCAATGCCGTCCATAGGCATCATCTTGATGTCGGCGATAGTCAGATCAATGTTGTCGTTTCTGACGACCCGGAGCGCTTCCTCCCCGGAAAGAGCAGTGAAAACCTCAAAGCCCTCTCGCTTGAGCATGATGGAGAGGACATCGAGAATGCTTTGTTGATCGTCAACGATGAGTACTTTAGACATAAGATTTTCCGCGCGTGCAGCGATCGGCCGCCGACTTTCTCGTCGTGTTGCATCACAGGGAAGCTGCCGGGTTTGCCCTCGTGCCGGAAGAGAGCCTGTCAGCCTGGCCAACCGGCAACCTCCCGCAGCGGTTGAGCCGCTGGCTCGTCCGACGGGAGGGCTACTCCTGCGTGCTCATGCTCGAATGGCGGAGCCGCGCCTTCCCGAGCTTCCCCAACGGACTGCTCCTTCGGGATCACCACGGTCACAGATGCGCCGTGTCCTTCTTCGCTGGTGATGTCTATGTATCCGTTATGCTCCCTCACAATTTTCTCGGCGATACACAACCCGATTCCCACGCCGTTTTTCTTCGTGGTGAAGAACGGTTCAAACAACATACCCAAGTTCTCCTGAGATATGCCGGGGCCTGTGTCGGTGATTGTCACAGAGCAGAGGCGCCTCTTCGGCGTACCTGCCGAGAAGCGTGCCGGTGGCGATTCAGCCGTCCCGGGAGCGGTTTCCTCGAGGCGGCGGGCGCCTCGGTCGCAGCCGGGGGCGGCTTCAATTATTATAGAGATGGTTCCGGCGCCGTCAACAGCATCAACGGCATTGCTCAGTAAGTTGAGGAAAACCTGAGCCATGAGGGCTCTATCCGCTGAGACGACGACAGGCCGCGTCGGGGCCACGAGATTGATGTGGACACCCGCAGACACCTTTCCTCCCCGGTGAAGCATCTCTACGGACTGTTTGATGATTTGAGAAAGGTCCTCCTTTCTCATGTCAAGGTTTCCCCTTTTGGCGTAGGCGAGGAAGTCCTCGATGATTGCGTTCAAGCGACCCGATTCTTTCAGGGTGACGGAAAGGAGCTCTCTATTGGACTGGGAAAGCTCCGGGGCTTCGGAGAGCATCTCAATTGAGCCGGTGATGGCGGTCAGGGGGTTCCGGATTTCGTGGGCTATGCCCGCTGCCAGCTCACCTGCCGTGCGGAACTTCTCGATAGCCCGCAGCCGCCTCTCCAGCTCCTTGACTTTGGTGAGGTCGGAAAAGACCATCACTTTACCCATCGGCTCACCCGAACGGTTCGTCATAGCGGACAGAGTGATTCCTATGGGAATCCTGCGTCCTCGGGCGGTTCTCGCCTCGAGCTCCGGCTTCGGTGTCTCGTCATCTGCCTGCCTTGACATCGCCCTGTCGAGAGTCTCGTCGAGAGAGGTGTTCTGCCCGCCTGTGAAGAACTCCGTCAAGTTATGATTATATATCTTCGTTAGCGGAAGACCCAGAATTAGTTCGGCAGCCCTGTTGGCGTAGATGATGGTGTTGTTAGCGTCGGTGGTGATCAAGCCGCTGTTCATGCTGGACAGAATCAGGTCCCGGAGACTCTTCAACTCCGTCAGTTCCTCCCTTTGTCTTTTCAGCATGTTGGCAAGGTGCCCGCAGAGAAAGCCGACCATGCAAAAGATTATTGTGCGAATATACAGTGTGTAGAAGAGTTCGACGCCGCTTCCGCGGTTTTCCGGCAATAGATGGTGGCGGTGGAAGAGGACCACCGACGCGTATAGAATACTGCTCAGCAGGGCGACAGATATGCTCTCCCGAAGCTGAAAGAAGAGGCATGTTGTGGTGATGGGGATGATGTAAAGAAAACCGAACTTGCTGTTCTCCCACCCCGTCAGCGCCACCAAGAACGTAACCAGCAAAACATCTACAAAAATCTGAATGTTAGCGAACAGTCTCCGGTCGAAACGCCACTTCAGCAGCGCCGTGTACAACAGCGTCAGGGAGAAGAGGATGCCCGTGAACCAATAAAGGGTCAGTGCGTGGGACCGGAAGAACAACGGGCCTAAAAGGAAAAAACCTGCAGAAAACAGCAGCCGAATCAGCAACATGCCTCGGAGTTTAGCCTCCACGTCGGACTCCGCAGGAATGGAGCGCTCCATGGCGAGGTTTTGTGCTTGGATTGACTTCACCGGGGGCATTTCCTTTTTCCCTTCGCCGTCCTCGGTCGGAAGGGCCCGGCGGGACGACCGGCCCATCCTCATGGAACCGGGCAGCTTTCTACATTGAGACAACTTCCGAGAGTTTGAATATCGGCAGGAACATGCATATAACAATTCCGCCGACTACAATTCCCAGAAAGGCGATCAGAAGAGGCTCAATGATGGATGTGAGGCCGTTGACCGCTGCGTCCACCTGAGAATCATAAAAATCGGCAACCTTGGAGAGCATGACCTCCAGCTTGCCCGATTCCTCTCCCACAGAGATCATCTTGGTGACCATCGGCGGAAAGACCTTGCTGGCCGCCAGGGGCTCGGCGATGTTCTCCCCTTTTTTGATTTCCTCCATGGCGTTGTTGACAGCGCGTTCGACGAGCTTGTTTCCGGCTGTCTTGGACACAATATCGAGGGCCCCGAGGATGGGCACGCCGCTCTTGACAAGAGTAGAAAGCGTGCGACTGAAGCGCGAGACCGCGACTTTTCGGAATATGGGACCGAAGACAGGCATGTTGAATTTGAACCTGTCGAAACGGAGCGCTCCGGAGTCCGTCTTGATATATTTCTTGAGCATGATGATTCCTACGACCAGTGCCCCGGCGGCAAAGGGGAAGTATGCTCGCAGAAAGGCGCTGAGATTCAGGAGCATCTGCGTGGGCATTGGGAGTCCGGCTCCGAAGCCTTCGTAAATGTCGCCGAAGACGGGAATAACCTTCAACAATAAGACAGCGGTAATGATAATAGCCATGCTGCAAACGATGATCGGGTAAACCATTGCGGATTTGACTTTTCGCGTAAGAGCAAGAGATGCCTCCATGTACCCCGCGATCCGCTCCAGAATTTCGGCGAGGGTGCCGCTGGCTTCCCCCGCTCTGACCATATTGACGAAGAGGGATGAGAAGACCTTGGGATGAGCCGAAATCGCTTCCGAAAAGGTCGCCCCCTGTTCGATGCTCTTGACGACATCCTCGAGGACGAATTTCAAGGAGGGGCTCTCTGCCTGATCCGCGAGGGTCTGTAACGCTTGAAGAAGAGGAAGCCCAGCATCCACCATCGTCGCCAACTGTCTGCCCAAAACCACCAGTTCAGGCGCCTTGACTTTGCGATTCCCTTTCTTGAGCGCGGCGCCGGAGCGAACCTCCTCCGAGACGTTGAGGACGATCATGTCCCTTTTCTTGAGAACCCTTACCACTGCCCGCTCGTTGTCGGCCTCCATGATTGCCGTCACATTACGGCCCGCCTGATCTTTAGCGATGTACTTAAAGAAGCTCACTGAAAAAGTCCTTTCAATTTGTCAGCACGTTTGCTTTCCATACCCACTTTGCTGCGGGGGATAGCGGTTTCTTCTAATCCGGCGCCGTTTCCCTCAAGACTTCCTCCAGGGTTGTCAAACCTCTGGCAGCTTTCTCGAGTGCGTTCATTCTCAAAGTGTGCATCCCCTGTTGAATGGCGATCTTTTTGATCTCCGCTGCAGAGGCTCTTTTGACCACCAATGTCCTCAGCTCGTCATCTATCTCCATCAGCTCGATGACCGACATCCTCCCCTTATAGCCGGAGCCGCCGCAGCGGTTGCAGCCCGTGCCGTGGTAGAAGGCTGCTGGCTCGTCGTCGCTGGGGTTGTACTGGCACCTTTCGAGGGTTGCGGCGTCAATCTCGATGGGGTTCTTACAGCTTTCGCAGATTCTGCGAATCAGCCTTTGCGCCAACACCATGAGGACGGAAGAAGATATCAGGAAAGGTTCGACTCCCATATCGTCGAGGCGAGTGATTGCTCCCGGGGCGTTGTTGGTGTGAAGGGTGCTGAACACGAGGTGTCCGGTCAAGGCGGCTTTGATGGCGATGTCCGCCGTCTCCTGGTCGCGGATTTCGCCCACGAGAACCACATTGGGGTCCTGCCGGAGGATGGAGCGCAGTCCCGTGGCAAAAGTCAGGTCAATCTCCGGGTTGACCTGAACCTGATTGATGCCCATGATCTGATACTCGATGGGGTCTTCGACGGTGATGATGTTGATCTCAGGCTTATTTATCGCTGACAGCGCTGCGTACAGCGTTGTCGTTTTCCCGCTGCCGGTGGGGCCAGTTACAAGGATCATGCCGTAGGGAGCATGGATTGTCTGTTTGAACTTGTCCAAAGCCTTTTCCTCGAACCCCAGATCTTCGAGCTTGCGAGCTGCGGCGCTCCTGTCCAGAATACGGAGAACAGCTTTTTCTCCATGGGCTGTCGGGAGAATGGACACGCGGAAGTCTATATCCCGCCCTTTCAGCCTTATGCGGAATCGCCCGTCCTGGGGGCGGCGTCTCTCGGCGATGTCAAGGTTGGAGACGATCTTGATGCGGGAAACGATTGCGGGATGCATGTTCTTGGGCGGCGAGGTCCGCTCGTACAGAATCCCGTCAATCCGGTATCTGACCTTCATTTCTTTCTCGAAAGGCTCGATATGAATATCGCTGGCTCCCTCCTGAATCGCCTGGACGAGGATAATGTTGACGACTTGAATGACTGAGGTATCCCCGGTGGCTTCGAGAAGCTGCTCGACGTCTATCTCTTGGTCATCATCCCCCCCCCTCGTGACCTCGACATTGGGGATAGTGGTATCCTTCAGGATGTCATCAAGACCCTGCTTCGCGGAGTAGATTTCCTCAAGTTTGTCATGGACATCCTTGGGGTTGCTGATGACCGGCTGTATTTCCATGCCGGTCATCAACCTGAGGTCGTCGAGAGCGAAGACGTTGAGAGGGTCGGCCATTCCCACTGTAAGGGTGTTGCCGATCTTGGAGATGGGCACCACCTGGTAGAACATAGCCAGTTGCTTGGAGATCAACCCCGCCACGTCCCCAGGAATCGTCATTTTGTTCAGGTTGATCGGAGGTATCCCCAGATGCTCGCTGAGCGTCAGCATGAGGTCGTCCGCGTTGACGAAGCCGCGGTCGATCAGAATCCGGCTTATCTGACCGCCGCTCTCCTTTTGAATCCTCTTGGCTTCCTCGAGGTGCCCCTCGGTGACCAAACCGTTCTTGAGGAGCATCTGAACCAGCCTATCTTTGAGCGATACGTCTGTCATATCTCATCCTTTTCGCGTTGTTAAGGGCAGGTCCGCAAAGCGGGCAACCTTTCTCTCGCGGCCCTATGGCCGAAAGCAGTCGCACGCAGGGGTCATATGACCAGAATCGTGCGAGCGCGCTGCCCTCTCAACCATATTGTTGCTCAAATCTCGCTTTAATCTCCGACCACGAACTGATAAAGTAGGTTACTTTCATTCCCAGGACGTGCCGCTGGACTTCCCGTTTCTGCTCCGGGCTGAGGGGAATACCCATTGCCACAAGGAGGCTGCCTCCTATTTTGTCCACCGGCATCAGGGAGTACTTCAACGCCAGGTCCTTGGGGATGGCCATAGTCGCTTCCTCACTAATCTCGTAGTTAGCCAGCGGAAGGTAGGGGACGCCGGCCTGCCCTACCAGGGCGTTGATGATGTCTTCCTCGGCGGCGTAACCCGATTCAACTAAAATCTCACCGACGGGGCGATTATCTTTCTCTTGTCTGGCAATTGCCTCTTCAAGTTGTTGGGGGGTGACTAAGCCATCCTGAAGCAAAATGGCGCCGAGAGCCTTCCCCGCATCGTCTCTGGCAGTTCGCGGGATAGCAGAATCGGTTATATCTTCCTCTGGCAACTCAATGGACTCCGGCGCTGAACTTGAAGCTACAGCCCGTCCCGGCGGCGATCGATCATCTTTCAGGAACACGTTAGAGGAATCTGGACCGGAATTGGCCCGGTTGTTTCCCTTCAGTAGTTTTTCCTTCTCCGACAGTTCCCTTTCCAGCTTTTTGAGTTCCCCTTTCACTTCCTTGAGGGCCCGGTCTGCAGCGGCTTGGTCCCGCTCCGCGCTCGCCACGATCTCCTGCCACGCGGAAGGAAACTCCCCGTCCTTTTCCTGATTCAGGGCTTCGAACTCATCGCGGAACTCTCTTTCCCGCTCCTCCCTGACTCGCCGCCATTCCTGCTGGAACACGTTGTCCGTGGAAGCGAGAAGTCTTTCCGCCTCCTTGACGCTCTTACTGATTTTGCCGTACTGGTCGGTCTCTATGATTCTGTCAGCTTCTTTCTTGAGGTTCTGCGCGACGCGCTTGAAGACCTCTGTGTGTCCCTCCCTCAGCCACTGCTGGTGTTCTTCGATGAGATGTTGAGTTTTCCTTTCAGTTTCTTCCTCGATCGCCCGCAGTGCTCTGCGGCTTTCCTCGCCCTGCCCCTCTCTGAGATCGGCGGCCTTTTCGGTGGCTTTCGCGAAGGCTCGTTCAGCTTCTTGGAGTTCTTTCAGCTTCTGCTCATATTCTCTCCGAACTTCCTTTAACCCTGCCTCGGCTTTGAGGAGGGGAAGATCTGCGGAATCGTAGCCGATCTCCCGAAGCTTGTTCGCTACCTCTTCATCGGTCGGATCGAACTCCAGAGCGTCTGCATATTCCCTTGCCGCTTGGTGCCGCTGGCCGGAGTTTAGATAGACACCCGCCAAGCCCTTGACAATCCGCTTGAAGTCGCCCCCCATCCCGAGCTGCCGATAGATTTCCTTGAGCGCAAGGTAGTTCTGGGTGTCGTCGGGAGCCGTCTGGAGAATCATCTCGAACATCTCGGCTGATCGCTCGAGTTGCTCCTTTTCAGTAGAGGGAGCTTCCCTTGATACTCCTTGCGCCGCGCCCTGAGATTGCACTTTGTCGCAAAACCTCTCGCCAGAATTTTCTATAATTTGCACGGTTTGCCAGCGCTGGCAGGGACCGTCGTTAGAGTGGTAACACGAAGACCCAATGAGGGAATCAACGGTGTGGTTACGTCAGCAAATCCCGTGCCGAGTATGGGGATAAGGGCGGGCAACACGGCAAGCCACGCCGAAGGCGTGGCAGAGAACACAATCTATCCTAAATTTCTTTCAACCGGAGCCACAAAAAAATGCTTTTTGCGTTCGTGCTGTTCTCATTAGTGCCCGCCTCGCAGCCCACCAAGAATCTCCACGCCAGAGACGAGATACAAACTTGACACGGAAAACTCGCAAAGTTGTCTTCCTCTGTGCTCTCCACGGGAAGGCCCCCCCCGGACGGAACACTTGAGACCGCAAAGAGCGGGGGGATCCCCGTGGCTAAGGCAAGAGGTCCTCTCGCATCCTCTTGAAGTCGGCGATGCTGCTCAGGTATTCTTCTCGCAAGGCGGTCAGGCGCTCCACGTCCGCTTTAAGCTTGTCGTTGGTAGTCTGGAGCTTCTCGACCTCGGCGGACATTGTGGAGTTTTCCTTCTGGAACCTTTTGGCATCATCCTCCAGCGACGAGAGTTCCGACTTCAACTGGGTGTTTTGATCGAGAAGTCTCCGGTGCTCCTTGTCAGCCTCCTTCTTCTTGTTTTCGTCAATGCGATTCTGCCGGGCGAGTGCCGCAAGCTCCTTCTGGAGGCTTCTTCGCTCCGCCTCGAGCGTTCCCTTGAGGAGATTTTGTCTCCTTATTTCGTTCTCCATGTTCATGGTGTCCCGGGTGATCGCCTCTATCTCCTTGAGAAGAGCCACGAGTTCCGTCTCCTCTTCTTTCTGGATTTCAAGCATCTTGGTGGCCACGTCTTTCAACTTCCCCGAGACTGTCGGGGTAGCGGCTGTAATGCCATCTTTCCCAGAAGCCGTTCTTCCTGCGCTTTGCGTCCTGCTCGCCATATTCCCTTCTCCTTTCATCTGTGGCGCGGCAACGTGCCGCTAACGTTTTTCTGTGGGGCCCGCCTTCGGGGAGGGGCTACATATCCGCAAGGGTCCACGGGAGCTCCCGGGAGGGGACTCCTCGGCGGGGCGAGCCCGACTGGTCGAGTAACCCAAAGGTGCGCCTTGTGCGGGGCCCCTCCTTGCCTTTATGGAGACTGCTCTACGAAAATACTTGACAGCCTCGTATTCCATCCCCCTCTGGCGGTAAGCCACGATTATACCATCAAGAGCAGAAATGTTCGCGGGATCTTCCCGGAGAACATCCCTCAGCATTATCGTAGCCTCCTCGAATTCTCCTAAGCCGATCTGGGCCATTCCGATAGAAACCTGCGCACCGAGACGCAGGGTTTTGAGTGGAAGAGCTTTCTTCAGGTGAAAGATGGCTCGTTGGTATTCCTCTTTGTCCAAGCACATTTTCCCGATAAAGTAGTGAATTCTGGGATTGTCGGGGTCGCCCTTCAACGCTCGGGCGAATTCCGAGGCGGCGTCGGCGTAATTGCCTTTGCTCAGGAAAACCCAACCGAGGTCCAGGTGCAACTGGGGGTCGTCGTTGCGGATCGCGGCGGCCCGCTGGAGGAACTCGACAGCGCTGTGTGGTCTTCCCTGGGCGAGGTAGGTTTCGCCGATGGCTTTGTAAGCCTCGTAATATTGGGGACTTATTCCGATAGCCTTCCCGTACTCGGAACGTGCCTTTTCCCAGCGCCCCCGGGCGCGATAGGCCTCGCCCAGCTTGAAATGCGCGGCGGCGTACCAGATCTCAGGCTCATCCACCATCCTGCCCACTTACCCCCCGGTCCTTTCGTGAGCTTCGACCGCGAACAATGCCACTGATACATGCGGTCACTGCTCGAGGAGTCTCACTGCCGTGCGTGCTTTAGCTCTCACAATCCCTTCTGCATAACTCCCGGGGAATACGCAGAGGAGATACTCCGACTCGTTAGCACTCGATCTGCCCAAGGTTATTTTAGCACGGGATGTCACCAATAGGAGAGATTCGAACGCTCCCAAGCCCGCATCGGAACAATACCGCGAAAGCGCCTCGATGTCGAAGATTCCTTCAGAGAAGGGATGCTCATCGGGCGGCGGCTGCGCCTCTCGGCGAGCTTCACCGAAGGGGAACGCTGCGCCCCAAACAGCAAGGAGTTTCTGACCGGAGTCCATCTGCGCCGAGAAGTGCTTTTCGATCCCGACTTCAGCCATAGCAGCCAGTATCTTCCGGCAAACCCCCTCCGGGATGCCGTCGGGCTTGATGGACAGTTTTTCCGCTCGCTTCGTAATATCCTCGGGGCACGTTTCTTGTGACGCCTCCGACCGGTTCTCTACGAGGGAGGAGAGAGAGCGTAACTCTGCCTCGAAGGTGTCCAGGAGCAAGCTCATGAATCCGGCGCCGCTTCGATCAAGGCTTGCCAGGAGGATCAACTGAGCAGATTCCCCCCGAACGAGCTCCCCACAAGTCAGCGCCCCGCCACCGCAAGAAATGATCAGTTTGTAAGGCCTCTCAAGGCCGTAATCCTCACAGAATGTCCGCAGTTGTGCCATGATTCTGATCGCCCCGCAGGCCACAGCCTCCCGGTTCAAGCCGGACGGTGCCAGGAAAACCACAGAATTTTCTGCCGCGGTGAAGCAGAGATGGTCGGAAATCCCCAAACTGCGACATTTTTGAAGAAGAATGCGCAAAATTGTCCTCGCCTGTGCGATTGGCGCTTCTTCTTGGGGAAGGATGGCTCCCTCTGCTGGGGCGTGTTCCACAGTTGGTTCCAGTTCTGCAGGCGCCTGCTCCACCTCCGCCGCTTCGGCCTCCACGTCGGCAACGGCAGGTTGTTCCTGCTCCGGCAGGGCTCCTTGCTGAGGAAATTCATGGAAAAGTGGGGATACTTCCTCACATTCGGGCTGGAGCTTCTGTTCTTCAGGGGGTTCAGTGATCTCATTGAGAATCTGCCCGACGATCTCTCGCAGCGGCAACTCCACAAGCCCTTCAGGGAAGCGAGCTTTTATCTGTTCGACGGACATGACAAGGTGCTCCGGAGGGAGCTGGAGGGTCAAAACCTCGACGGGAACGAGGACCCTGCCCTCCTTCAATTGTCCCATCACCATTTTTCTGGGGAGGTTGAGTGATTCTCCGCCGAGGTGGTGTTTCAGTTCTTCCCGCGAGAGGCGAAGGGCTCCTTCAGGGAGGAGACCGATGACCGTGTCCAGGGACAAAGCGAGGGGGTTATGCCCTCGGATTTCCCGAAGCATTTCTGCATAAGAAAGCCCAGTCGGCTCCTCTTTTGGCGCCGCGATGGGCGAAGCTCCTGGCGAGACCTCTTCCCCAGGTCGCTCCAGCAGGGTAACGGGCTGCTGTGGTTTCTCCGACTTGAGCGATGGCTCGACATCCTCGAAAACTGGGGGCGTACCTTCCTTCGCAATCACGCCTTCGGCGTGGGGACGCTTCCTTTCCCGGAAAGGGTCCGGCATCTCTTCGACTGGGGGCTGCTGGCTCTGTTCGGGTGGGGCAAAAACTTCAGGCGGCAATTCGGGCACGATCTCGCGAAGAGGAATCTCCACCTCCCCATTCGGCAACGAGCGGATGATGTCCGCCTCCAAGATCGAAAGCGTTGCCTTCGGAAGCTGGGCAAGGATGAATTTCGCTGGGAGTTTGACTTCCCCGAAGGCAAGCTGGGGCACGATCAATTCCAAGGGAAGGAACACCGTCTGCGGAAGAGCAAGACCTTCCGATTCTTCCGAGGCACCGATAGCTCCCTCAGGAAACAGCGAAAACAGCGATTCCGCGCTCAAGCGGACCACGTCCTTGGAGCCCTCCAGCAGAAGGCGTTCCTCCTCAGTAAGAGCCAACGACTCCTCCGGGACAATGCCAAAAGCGGCGGAAACTTCCTCCTCCGGCGTGGGCGCTTCTTCTTCAAGTGGCGCCTCGACTGGTTTCTCAACCACCGTTGCCCCCTGTTCACGGAAAGCGTCAGGAAACTCAGCGTCAACATCCGGTTCCAATTCCTGCGAGGGAGGTTTGAAAGTCTCGGGGGGAACGCGTGAGACAACTTCATGGAGAGGCAACTCGATCTTCCCGTCAGGGAAGTGTTGAGCCACCTCCTCTGGGGGATGTTTGAAAGCCTCTTTCGGCATGGCTGAGATAATCGTGGTCGCTTCGACCTCAACTTTCCCCTCGGGAAGCTGTGGGAGGATCACATCGAAGGGTATTTCCACGGAGGCCGACAGTCCCCCGATTTGTTCCGGCGACATGGCGAACTCGTCTTCGGGAAAAGATCTGAGAAGCTTGCTGACGGGCAACGATAGCGTGCGTGTGGCGACGGGCGGCACGGGAGACTCTTGTGCTTCCGCTGGTGCCGTTGGCGTCTCCACCGGGGGGGCGAGGGGGCTTTGAGGCCGCGACAGAGGCTCTTCAGGCTCCGCCCCGGCAAAATATGGGGTGGTTAGCGCCTCTTCGGCGACTTCCCCGGCCAAAGCATCCTTCAAGAACATCACAGCCAGGCTGCTCAACAAAAGGTGCACGAGGACCGAAGGCAGCGAAAGGAACATTGCCTCGAGAGCAGCCCCTCCCACGCTGATGTCCATGCGGAGATAGAGGAACGCCGTCGTCACGGCGGCGAAGATCACTTTGAACCCACAGAGGAGGAGAAAGGTTCTGAACCAGTTCTTCAGGCTGGAAAAGCTTGTCAAAAGGGCGGACAGGACGACGAACACGAAGAGAGTGAATGGACCGGACATCCACCATTCGAGAGGAACATAGGCCGGGCTGTTGCGGTCCTGAAGGGAGTCCCAAAGACCCTCCAGAAGGCGGGTCAGCAAACCATTGATGCCGAGCAACAGCAGCAGGATGGTGATGATCCACCTGAGGTTCAGAGTCTTTTCTCTTGACTCGGCCATAATCCGATCCCGTTATTCCGTGATGCCCTTGACGTTGAGGCGCCCCGGGAACTTGAAACCTGCCAGCGCGATTAGCGTCCACGCCTTCGGTGTGGCTCAGCTTTCCTCCGAGGGTCGGCGCTCTTTCGTCTTCCCCGCCTTGGCGGGGCTGAATCGCTCGAAGGTTATAGTGAAAACTGTACCGTATCCTACGCGGCTGGAGGCTGTGATCGAAGCGTTGTGCGTGTCCACGATTTGTCTCACCAAACTGAGTCCCAGCCCCGTGCCGTTCGCTTTCGTAGTGAAGAATGGGTCGAATATTTTGACGAGGTGTTCCGGCGGGATACCCTCGCCATTGTCCTCAATCTCGACTTGGACCTTCCCGTCGGGTCGGCTGCTTCCTCGGATAGAGAGCCTTCCTTTGACGGGCATGGCGTCAATGGCGTTTGTAAAAATGGAGTAGAAAACCTGCTCGATCTGCGAGGCGTCAGTGATAACCGTTGAAAAATCTCTGCTGTATTCCTCGGCCACCTCTATTCTTTTGGCGCCAATCTCCTCGCTGACGGCAAACAAGGACCGGGCAATGACTTCCCTGAGGTCCGTCTCGGTCAGGTTGAGGTCTCGAGGATGAACCACGTTGAGGAGTTCTTCGATGATGCGTTCGATCTTGTCAACTTCCTGGTCAACCAGTTCCACGGTTTGGCCCGTTAGGTCGGAAGAATCGGACAGCTCCTTCCTGAGAAGCTGCATCCCAAGCTTGATGGAAGCCAGCGGGTTGCGAACCTTGTGCGCCACTACTGCCGACATCTCCCCCAGAGACATCAGCAATTCCCTTCTGGCTTTCTGCTCTCTGAGTTTCGCTACTTGCGACAGGTCAACAAAGCTGGCCAAAACGCCGATAATCCGATTCGCCCGATCCCTCAGAGGCGCCGTGCTGATCCCTATGCGGACACGTTCGCCGTTTGTCTTCAGCATGACGGTCTCTTCCTGATGAAAGACCTGTCCCGTCCTCAGGCTTTCTAAGACCCACGACCGCTTAGACGCTTCCGGAGAAAAAATCGTTTTCATGGGCTTGCCGACGAGATCCTCGGCGCGGTGGCCGAGCATTTTTTCCGCGGCGCGGTTGAAAAATGTGATGTTCTCCTCGAGGTCAATTGTCAGAAGCCCACCGGTGACGTTCTGCAAGATGCTCTCGATGAACTCCTGATGCCCCAACGTGCCATTGTGCGTGGGAACGTCCCGGCCGCCGATTACGCTTCTCCAATCGTTCTGAGGCGTCGGAAGGCTCGCGGCGCTATGAAGCCCCTTTTCGGAGCTGTGCAAAGTGTCGGTCTGTTTTTCTTCCATAATCTCTTCCATTCCCTATGCCGTTTTCTTTGCGTCTTTGCGACCACGCCTTCGGCGTGGCTTTCTCCTCTTTCTCTCGCCAAGACGCCAAGAGCGCCAAAGTTGTTCCTATCAACGAATGGGCAAGTGGTATCGTTTGCCCTTATAGGCGAATGTTACACGCTCAGAAGTTATTTGCACTATATCAGTCTGCCCCAGTTTTTGCCCTTTCTGAAATTCGCCCCCATTGATGAGAGCGACGTATCCGTCGGCATCCTTGTACACGCCGGAGATTTTCAGCTTCAGCAGGAAGCTCTTCGTTCTCTCGTCCTCCTCAGGCGTCAGGACTTCCCTGACCTGCGGGATCACCGCTTCCGCCGAGGAAGGTTGACTGGTGGCCGGCGATTTGGCCTCCGGGAGCGCCTTTTCGCGAGCCGAAGACACATCGGCGGAGCGCGATTCCGCCACCTCCAGTGAAAGCACGGTCTCCTGCGAACCTGGCGAGGCACGAAGTGCCGTTCCTAAGGGGAGCGAGTCGTCCGTCGCAGCGCCTTTGCTCACCGCGTTGGTGGCTGAGAGGTCGGTCATGCGCTCTTTCTTCTCGGGTTCAACATTGGCGATGCTTTCCAAAGGCGTTGCTGGAAGAACTGTGCCGGTTTGCTCCTCGGCGAGATGTTGCTGCTCCGATGCCGAAGCTGCCAGCCGAGCCTCCGCAAGGCCATCCGTCTCAATTCTCTGAGCGGCGACTCGCTTCCCACTCGCCGAACGATCCGCCACGTGCCCACTCCACGTTCTCCAGATAATGAAAACAGCGAAGATCACCAGAAGACCGGCAACGGCGCGGCGAAAGCGAAGTGCCGTCGGGAACGTACCTCTGCGGTTGTCGGACTCGCTGACGTTCAACGGGGCGTCGCGGTCGTTGCGTGTCACCGAAAAGGGGATCTCACGCCCGCCAACCTCGGGTGAGCGCCGGGGCGAACTCACCCCTTCGACATCCCTGAGACGATTCATTATCGAGCTCACGCTGTTTCTCCTTTTGGCGAACTGAGACTCCTCATCGTCACTCCAAGGCGCACAGGTGGGGCACTTCCGCAAGCCCCTGCGAGGCGTAAAGGAGCAGCTTCGTGCGTCCATCCGCTTCGCCGCTTGTCGGAAGCCCATGATCTTTCTGAAAAGCCCTGACGGCGGCTGTTGTCGCGGGGGTAAACCACCCGCTTGGATTGCCGTCGAAGTAGCCGGCTGCTTTCATATAGTCCTGAAGCTTGCGAACGCTGAGGCTTATACCCTGTCCCTCTCGCAAAGGCTCGGGATTGACGAAAACATCGTTGCACAAAACGGTCGCGTTGCCCGCGAAGATCTTGGAAAAGAGCTGTATATCGAGCCTTTTCGTACCGGAAGCTGTGGCGACTTCAACCCAGGTTTCTCCCATGGCGACTACGGTGACATAGCCTCTCTGCTCATCGGCGTCGCCGATAATCTCGACGATGGCGGGCATATCTATCATTCGAAGCGTCCGCAGGTCCGAACGAAGGTTCAACCACCCCATTTTTGCTCCGACGGCGAGGCTGGGAAGGTGCCCGCCGACTTCGCTGTATCGCTCACGGACGGCTTGAATGGTCGCTGGCGATCGTTTCCACAATCGCAGGACGCTGAACAGCGGCTCCACGAAGGAGCGATACGCGACAACCCGATCATCCAATTCCCTCGCGAGAGACGGCGCCTTGGACCCATTGCGGATTGGGGATCGGGGATCGGGGATCGGGGCTTCGGGATTCCGGCCTCCCAAATCGGAAATCGGAAATCCGAAATCGGAAATAGGGTCCAGCTTGACCTTCGGGCGGGGAGGTAGCCCCGCCGAAGGCGTGGTCAATCTCACCTTTTCTTCACGAAAAAGGGGCTCCATGTCCGGACCCAAAATGCTGGGGAGGGTCTGCCCTACTCTGGTGGTAGCTCTCGCGAGAAAGGCCATCCGCATCAATGAGGGATGAGGGATCGGGGATCGAGGATTGCGGCCTCCGAAATCCGAAACCCGAAATCCGACGTCCGTCTCCTCCCTTGACCCCGAAGTTGGGATGCCCGGTTTGCGGAGCTGAGCTGCTTGCTTCCCCTCTTTGCCTCTTTGCGCCTTTGCGACCACGCCTTTGGCGTGGCTCTCTCCTGTTTCTCTCGCTAAGACGCTAAGAGCGCCAAGCTTTTTCCCACTTCGGGAGGTTGTTCCGGGGAGAAGAGCTTTCTCGATGATGGGGCGAAGGGCGGTTACCGCAATCAGAAACGTCGCCAGAACGAGTCCTACAGTGGCGCCGACTCTCAGGAGGGAGAACTCACGTGCGAAAAAGCCGGTGTGCTGTTTGGCCGCGCCCTCGATTTCCGTCTCCCCCGCCTGAACGATCTTGCGGTCAACCTTCATCGAATTGGCTACGTAACCGGAAAGTAGAGCCTGATCGCAGAGGACGTTTATGACTCTCGGTATGCCCCCGGAGAAGCGGTATATCTCATTCAGAGCGGCCTCGGTGAATACGATATTGCCCGATGAGCCCGCGATCTTCAATCTGTGATAGACGTATTGTACGGTTTCCTTCTTCGTGAGTGGGGTTATGTGGTGGCGCACGGTGATTCGCTGGTTGAGCTGCCTGAGTCTGGGCGAGGCGAGGAGACGGCGAAGCTCTGGCTGCCCCATAAGCACAATCTGAAGGAGCTTTTCCTTCTCCGTTTCCAGGTTCGACAACATTCTGATTTGCTCCAGGACCGGGAAGGAAAGGTTCTGCGCCTCGTCAATGATCAACACCACGTTTTTCCCCTTCATCCGGCGGTCGAGGAGGAAGTCGTTCAACTCATCAATCAGTTCCTTTCTGCTGCTTGCTTTGGACTTGATGCCGAAGTCTTCGTTGATGGTTTTGAGCAGCTCAAGCTCGGAGAGAAAGGAATTGAGGACCAGGGCGGCCTCCGTGTCGGGGCCAAGTTTCGTGAGAAGCGCCCGGCAAAGGGTCGTTTTTCCGGAGCCGACCTCGCCGCTCACCACGATGAAGCCCTTGCGGCTGTTCACGCCATAGAAGAGGTGGGCAAGGACTTCACGATGGACCCTGCTCGGAAACAGGAAGCTGGTGTCGGGTGTCAGATTGAAGGGCGATTCCGCCAATCCATAGAAATCAAGGTACATAGGTGTTCCTAACTCTTTGCGTCTTTCTCCGTGCATCTGCGTTTATCTGCGGTTTTCAACGGCCTGTGAGAAAAACTGAACCGCTGATGAACGCCGATTAACACGGAGTCCGTAAAAATCAAGGTTTTTCCTATATTGAATAAACCCTTTTCTTGTGGACTCTGCACTTTTCCAAAACCTCCCGGGGTATCCCGAGTAGTTCGCAGATTGATCGTCTCACGCCTCCTTTGCCCCCGGAATCCTGCCGCAGCACCACTGTAAGGAGCGCGGCGCCGTTGTCCTTCTCAGTCCACGATGCCCGCAGGACATGGCTTGCGAGCTTTCCTTCGGGACTCCCCGAAACGTCTGACTCGACGGCGGACAACGCGTCCCCCCGGCTGAGCTCCGCCGGGGCGGGGTTTTCCCTGTTAACTGGGCAATCATGAGGAACTTCAATTTCGTACTCCGCCGCCCAGAATGCCGCCGCCGGAGACACATGGTCTCCCTCCAAAAGCTGCACTTCCTTCACAACAAAACCCTCCGGGAGGCTCGCCCGGAGGCGCCGCTTTATAGTGTCGGGTCGGCATCTGCCAGCGAGCTTGATGTCGAAGAACTCGCAATCGCTCGTGAAGCCCAGGGGGAGCGGGGGGCTGAACGATAGCCTCAGCCGGGGCGAAAAGCCCTGGGAATACACACCCTCGATTCCGGCTTTTCCGACGGCGCGCCGGAGAACACGGGTGCTATCCAAGTGTCCTATAAACCTGGTAAGACCTGTCTTACAATACATAACACGTGCTGTGATGCCCTGCATGATTTTGGCGGATCTCAATATCCGCTCCGTAATCCGGTATCGCCACTCACGGCTGTAGCAAGAATTTTGCCAGGCGGCAACTCGCCACGCGGCAACTTGCCGCGTGGCTCAGCTTTCCTGCAACCCCAGTCCGGCTTTCTTTCCATCTTTGCGCCTTTGCGTGAGGACCTCTTTGGGAGTTTCTCTCGCCAAGACGCCAAGGGCGCCAACCTTCTTCGGATTTCCGATTTCCCAACC
>JABMQX010000152.1 GCA_013203085.1 bacterium
ATGAATAAGAAATCCCGGGCGCGGCCGGATTCATCCGGGGACAAATGCCGACCACGCCCGGAACGATGGTGATCAACGCCCCACGGATCACTGTGCTTCTATGCGGCGACCGACGAGGGGCACTCCTGCTCAGGCCGCGGCATCGCGAGGCAGGTGAAAATCAGGGCACGCCGTGGTTGGAACGTTGAAGGGCCCATACGCTTCAACCAGAATGTCGGAGCGGCCACCAGCAGGCGGTTGGTGGCCGCTCCCACATATCGTCGCCAACCCAATCAGGTTCACTCGCCGTGGGGGTCGAGGATCCACCCGCTGCTGTATACATCATCCACCAGCCACCAATGGAGGACCTGTCCCTCAAGCTCACCGGTGCCGTGACCGACCTGGCGGCCGGAACCCACGCCGTCGGTGAACGTTCCGGCACCTGAGCACTCCCATGTTCCGTCGATGTCCCAAGGGTAGAACACGGTCGTCACGTGGAACGTGCCGTCGCCAAAAATGGGGCCCTGGGGACCAAAGCCAACGACTTCAATATCCATGTTGAGTGTGACGTAAGCTTCTCCATCCATTCGCGGGTCGTTTGCTGTGAAGATGTTGTAGTTGACCACACCCCTGATGTGCAGGATCACCTTCGAATTGGGACTGGGATTGAAGAGGCCGGTGAACCACATCCTAGCTGGGGGCTGGAACGGCACGAAGCTCAGTTGTTCTCCCGTGAATTCTGTCTTCGTTGCCCGCGCCCGAGCATCCCCTGCCACCAGCAGCAGCGCAGCGAGTCCGGCGATGGCCAAAAACGCAACGGTTCTTTTCCTGGTCATGATCGTTTCTCCTTTTTTGGGTTGACTGGGTTAGGTTGACTTACCTTGCTAACCTGGCTTCACCTCCGGGCTTTTGTTTCCGGACGGCACCTCCTTTCCGTTCCGCCCCAGTTTGTGTGCCAGGCTCATGAGGGCCGCAGCCTGAGAAGCTACGGCACCAAGTCCCTCGTCCCATGTTCATTGGGACGGCATAATGAGTTCCTATCGTTCTTCGGCCTGGTCTGCCTCACAATCGCAGGACCATCGCCCCGTGCGGGCTGACCAGGCGATTGGGCCATATCTGGCCGGCCGAGTTCTTGGAGTTGCCAGACGTGACTCCGGCAGACTCCATAGTGAGCCTGCCGTTATTAAGGTTCTCCTATTCGCCGCTGACAAGCGGAGCGTGCTCTTCGAAACAGTTCCTTCAGTTCAGAAGGAATCCAGGGCTTTTGCTCCAGTTCGCTATAGGCTTCTTCCAATCTGCGGTATGAATACTTGGTGATCCTGTGTTGGTGAAAGACGAGAGCATTGGCGATGGCGGCGTAGTAAATCGCAGTCACCACGGTTTGTTTGCTGCACGGTCGGCCGCGATGAGCTAACTCTTTCGCATAGTCCTTCAGCGTCTTGATGACCTCGAGATCCGTCCTGTGATCGAGGAGAAGCTCACCCATAGTCTGGCCGCTAACAGCAAGCACTTCGTGGCTGGGCCAGTTGAGGACAACAGGTAAGGAATCGGGCGAGGTGGGGTCAAGGGGTAGGTCGCTGGAGAGGATTTCCTGGAGCAATTCTGAGAGCGTTCGACCGATACCAGGGTTGTTGTGCCCGTCTCCGCTTTGCTGACCAATTGTCAATAGGCGGGCGAGCTGCTCCGGGCTCAGTCCGTATGTCGTCTCCTCTTCCACGCGTCGAACTCCCGATTGCGTCCAGCAGGGTGCTCCATTTCCGGCGAAGCCTTCGCAAGATGCTTCTCGAAATCTGGGTGGCATGAACCGGGGTGTTCATCAACCCCTCCACTAATAGATACACGGGTTTCATCACGATATTCCTCCGCGACCGGAAAAAATCATTAAAAGGTAGTGAATCTCGTCGTCGACTTCGGCGTCGGAGTCCACAAACTGCCGCACGTGACGTCTGAGGACGGCTTGGAAGCGCCGCTTGACGGCCATGATCATTTTGGAGACTTTCCCCTTCTTCGATATCCCGTACTTCTGGCAAAGATGGGCAAGGGAGGGAGCTTCGGCGTTGTCCATGATGGGCTGCAAGACTCTCGCCCGAAACAGCTCCCAGTGAGTGGCATTGCCCGTCTCGCGACATTCTCCCGCGACCTCGGCAAGCACCTGATCCAGAAGCGCCGATGCCCAGGCATAATCGAATACCTCGGCGGGCGTTGCATGATGGATCGGCTCGGGGATGTTCAATTCGGTGAGCTGCTCCAGTTGCACCAAACCACCCTCGGGCCTTCGCCGCTTTGCTTTCTGCGAGCGGTGAACGTTCGCTGAATAGTGATCCAGAGCGGTCAATAGAAATGTTCGGAAGCGTCCCCTGGCACGGTCGGCCTTTTCAACGAGGCCTTTCCCAAGCACAATCTCCTGAAAGAACCCTTGTGTTAGGTCTTTTGCCTCTTCGTGGGGATGGCCCCTGGACCGGAGGGAGCAATAGACGGGTTTCCAGTACCTCGCCAGTAGATCTTCTAAGGCGGCACGCCGCAAGCGCTCGTCGCCTGACTGCACCTTGAAGATATGTGTCCAATGTGTGGTATGGAACGCCCCGTCCCAGCCCTCTGATGTCGTCTGATCGGCACCTTTCGACATTCATCTATCCCGCATGCCTGATTCATTGTTTCCGTCATTGCCGGCCGGCGCTGCCGCAGACGCGGAAGACCTTCTCTCAGCGCGGCCGGTTTTTCGAGGAACGGGCCTGACCTCAAAGAAATCAAAAGATGCGTCGATCTCCGGGGCTCTTGTGCCCGGGCCGTTCTTGGCGAAGAGCCCGACCTGTCTGACTCGTCCATCGCCCCATACCACAGCGCCCTGGAACAACCCTCTGCGATCATGTTCCGGATATTTTGCCGGGAGGAATGTGGCGCCGTCGGTGCTGGTGGAGAGGGTGTAGCGACAGCCGCACTTCGTGATCCGGAGCCACACGCTCTCCCCTTCATGACGCGGGAGGAAATGCAAAAATGAAAACGATCCCTCGGTTTCCATGCCAACCGTAAACACAGGCCCGGCGGGCATAGTGGTCCACTGGTAGACAAACTTCAGGTAGTTGTCGTCATCGTTGTAGCAGATCAGGCCCGCCTGATTCCAATGATACACCGGCCTGAAAGAAGACAGGCACATGGTGAGCTGGAAATCTTCTCCTGCAGGTAACGGAGAGTCTATGAGAAGTAGGTTCTCGTAGTCCACGTGGGACGCATTGAACGCACCCTCCTGGGTCGCGATCGTGAGCGTGCCGGGGTTCTTTGTCAGAGAGAAGTGTGAGGGATCGGGGTTGAGCACCTTCCAATCGAGACTCAGTTCGCCGTCGAAATCGTCCCACGCCAGCACTTCGCCCTCGCTCGGACTGGGACCCGGGGGCGTGTCTGTGTGCTCCCCTCCGAAGACGCGCAGCCGAGTCTCATCAGCTTGCTTGCGCAACGCCTCCGCTTCGCTGAGCTTACCCATTTCTTCGAGGAGAGCGGATAGGTTGCTCATCGCCCAGAGGGTGTTCAGGTGCTCGTCGCCGTGAACGCGTCGTCG
>JABMQX010000015.1 GCA_013203085.1 bacterium
ATGCGGGAGGAGATTGACTATCTTGCGGAGAACTACACCAGAAACGACGTCCGTTGGGGCAGGTACAAAAG
Organism: bacterium; assembly: GCA_013203085.1. Taxonomy (GTDB): domain Bacteria; phylum Auribacterota; class JABMQX01; order JABMQX01; family JABMQX01; genus JABMQX01. The sequence continues at coordinate 72 of JABMQX010000015.1, forward strand.
TGGGGTCGGCGAACTTAGTAAAATCGCCAAGAAAATGCTGACTGACCTTGCCGGCGGTGAAACATCTGCTGTCGAGAAGCTGGTCAGCCTGGCCGGGCGTCTTGACGAGCATCACGCGAAGCTGCCGCTCAAGCTGCCGTCCGGCTCGCCCGGGCCCGGAAGGTTCGGAGCGTACTACAGAAGGCTCAAATACAGCCTCGAATGGGATCGAGCGTGGCGTATTGGGCCGGATCCGGATGTGGTTGTGCGTTTCGACGAATTCGGCCATCGGTTCGTCTTCTGGCGGGGCACAAGCTACATCCCATGCTGGGTTGCCGAAGGCGGTGGATGGTACACGAACGAGTTTTTCGAGCGACGCGGCGGTCCGCGCAGCGGCACGGTCAGCATGGTCGAGCCCATGAGCGACAAGCAGGTTCGCTATTCCCACGTTCGCATTATAGAGAGCACGGACGCCCGCGTCGTGGTTCACTGGCGATATGCACCGGTGGATTTGAAGTACAGCCTTGCCTATATAGACAAACAGACCGGCTGGGGCGACTGGGCGGACGAGTACTATACCATCTACCCTGATGCTGTTGGCGTGCGAAAGGCGACTCTTCAGACTTCTGCGCCCGGAGACTGGACCGAGTACCAGGAGAGCATAGTGATAAACCAGCCGGGCACTCGCCCTGAAGACAACATGGACTACGCCGCGGTGACGCTGGTCAATATGGCCGGCGAAAGCCATACGTATTCATGGGAGCACACCTGGCCGAACCAGTTCGACAAGCCCGAAAACGGCAACATCCAGATCGTGAACCTCAAGGGCAGGACCCGGACGTTTTCCATTGTGGACCCGGACGGTGTTTCTGTTAGGGCTTATCCGAGATATGGCGCGAAGACGAAATTTCACTGCTGGAATCACTGGCCGGTGGCGCAGGAAGAATCCGATACGACCGTCGCGACGACATTTGACAAGCCCTCGCACACGTCGCTTTCGCATATAACGTGGAAGCCGTACGCTGAGTCGGCCCAGTCGCGGACATGGGTCATGCTGCATGGCATGACAGACGGGCCGGCCGCGGATCTGGCGGACCTGGCCAAGTCATGGCTTACAGCGGCGGAATTGAATATTAAAAGTGGTAAAGATAGCTTCACGAGCGATGGTTACGACACGACCGAGCGGGCGTGGAAACTCACCTGCACCAAGTCCGACCGGCCTTCGAAGCTTGTATTCGTACTGCAGGCCGACGAAGATTCGCCCGTCGTCAACCCCGCCTTCGTAATCAACGGGTGGGGCGAAAGCGCTGCTACTCTGGCTGTCGATGGCAAGGGTATTCGCCCGGGCAAGAATCTGCGTTTTGGCCATCGCGCCGACCCCGACGGCAGTGATCTGATCGTCTGGTTGAGATTGAAATCAGCCCGTCCGGTCGAAATTACGCTTTCAGCGGTTCAGTGATGATTGAGTTTTGTTGATCGAATCAATTTCAGGATGAAAGGCGAAAGAAATGAGTAGATTGATTAGCATGGTTTGTATCCTGGCCTTTGCCGGCGGATAAGGCCTTTGCAGATGGCGGCAATGCTAAGCTTATTAGCCTCAAGGACAATGAACTCGAGTCGGTCTGGAAGAAGTAATTCAATCTGTTAATGAAAGAATTAGCAAAGGGAGAAGCAATGAGAAGGTTTATGAAAGCAATTTGTACACTGGCATTTGCCATCATGCTCCCGGGCTTTGCGTCCCAGGCTCAGGCGGCTGATAAGAAGGTGAAGGTGTTCATTCTGGCAGGGCAGTCCAATATGGAAGGCCATGGTCAGGTTCGCAGTCTCGATTGTCTGGGCCAGCATCCGAAATATGGTCATCTCCTGAAGAAACTCAAGAACGCAGACGGCTCCTGGGCAACCCGCGACGATGTGACTATTTCATGGAAGGCAAAGAGCAAGGGAAATGGTCCGCTTACCGTCGGCTGGGGGTCTGAGCCCCATGAGATCGGCCCTGAGCTGATGTTCGGTACAATCATGGGCGAGAAATATGACGCGCCGGTGTTGCTGATCAAGACAGCCTGGGGCGGCAAGAGCGTGTGGTGTGACTTCCGCTCGCCGGGCGCTGGCGAGATGACGTGGGATGAGAAGCGGATCCTGAAACGAGACCACGAGCTCAAGCCGGGCCACTTCTACCGCAAGATGGTTGCCGAGGTAAAAGAGTGGCTGGCAAACATCAAAGATGTTGTTCCAGGGTATGAAGGTCAGGGCTATGAGATCGTTGGCATGGCCTGGTTCCAGGGTTGGAATGACTTCTGCGAGTGGCATCTCCAATTGGACGGCAAACGCGTCGGCCTGGGGGTCATTGACCGCTATCCGCACAATCTCGCGGCCATGTTTCGCGACCTGCGCAAGGACCTCGATGCACCCGACATGCCGATCGTGATCGGCGAGATGGGTGTCGGTGGTCATGAGATGACAAAGAGAGCGGAGAACCCGCATGATCACGAGGCGGTTGCCATGGTGAAATTCCGCAGAGCCCAGAAGGCCGTAGGCGACGACCCGTCACTCGAGAACGTGACCTTCGTGCCCACGGCCGACTTCTGGGACACGCGTCTGCAAGAGCTTCGCCGCATGAGTGATGCCTACTGGAATGAAAAACAGAAGAAAGGGATCAAAGATACTGAAGAGAACCATCTGCCGACTAAAGAGCTGAACGATGAGTATTTGAGTCGAGGCGGCCACTGGTACTGCCATTACAACGGCTCCGCCGCCAACTACTCACTGGTCGGCTATGCTCTGGCCCAGGCACTCAATGCGGGCTCAGGCCCTGCACTGGCCGCTGACGACATCCTAATCGCGGATTTTGAAGGTGACGACTATGGCGACTGGAAAGTTACCGGGAACGCTTTCGGAGACGCCCCCGTGAAGGGGACGCAAGCCAGCCGGCATACGGTCAGCGGCTTCAAGGGCAAGGGATTGGTCGACACCTACGTCGATCGTGACGGTCATTTCAATGATGATAACACCGGTACGCTGACTTCCCCCGAGTTTAAAATCGAACGTGATTACATTACTTTCCTCATTGGGGGCGGTGCTCACGATAACACATGTGTGCAATTGCTGGTCGATGAGAAAGTTGTGGCTTCGAGTTCGGGAGAGGATGACGAAAAGTTAGTTCAGCG
>JABMQX010000153.1 GCA_013203085.1 bacterium
ATGAAACGACAGCACGTCCGAGTCATAGCGTTCGCGCTGTTGGCAGCCGGGGTGATAAGGACTGTCACTTGGCTGTGGCCCAGGACTTCACCGCCTGATCCCCCACCTGCCAAAATCTGTGCCAGAACCGATATGTGTTCACCGGACAGATACCAATAGCGTTCCTTATCTACGTCCCGTCGCTTTTGTTTTCCTTCCATCTCCATCCTCCTCGGTTCCTTTTGTGTCAACACATACGCTCTATCTGCCGAGGAGTATGGCTCAGACTGCTCTCAGGCGGAAGATGGGTTGGCCGAACGGATACCAAATGGATACAAACTGGGTACGGGGCTGAGGCGGAGAATTTGGGACTTCTTGCAGGAGAGGTAAAAAGGAAGGTGAGATTACCGGACTATAAATCCGTATGTCGGGTAGATGGTGGGATTGGAAAATGAGGTGGGCTTAGCAGGTGGGAAACAAGATGCTCATGAGTGACGCAGGAATGTGGAGGCTTGAATTTCTGGACTCGTGGGGTTGCATTCGGACCGTCAAAGAGGTCACCATAGTCGCCATCCATCGCGCCTCTGAAACCGGGCAAATACTTCCAGTCACCTGTCTTCGTGTGAGCTATCGTTCAGGATACAGGCGTCGAAGCGGAATGTTTGTGCTCTCGCGCTCTTTTTGACTTGTGCCTGTGAGACTTTCCCCTGTGGTGTTTTTGCTCCCCGTCTTTGCCGTAGCCGTAATGGTAGTAATAGCTGTAGCCATAATAGTAATAATAGTAGCGATGGTCGCGCTCTTTCACCTCGTTGAGGACGATTCCGAGGACGTTGGCGTTCACGCCGTCCAGAAGGTCCATCGCTCTCCCAACCATCTTTCTCGAAAACCTCCCGCTTTGAGCGACACCAACGACAGCATCGGCAAGGTTTCCGAGGATCAGCGAGTCAGCCGTGAGCGTGCACGGCGGCGAGTCAAAGAATACGAGGTCGTACTTATCCCTGATGAGCTTTGTGAACTCTTTCATTCGGTCGGAGGAGATCAATCCCGAAGGGTTGGGAGACGAGGCGCCTCTGGCGATGACGGAAAGGTTCGGGATCTCGGTCTCCTGCACCACGTGTTCCAAGCCAGCTTCTCCAACGAGATAATCCGTGATTCCGACATCTTTACTCAGTCCGAATATCCGATGAATCTGGGGCTTGCGGATGTCGGTGTCAACCAGAAGAACTTTCCTGCCGTTTTGGGCGGCGGATATGCCGAGATTCGCGAGTGTCGTGGTCTTCCCCTCTCCGGGACCGGCGCTCGTCACGACGATTGTCTTGATGCCGTTCGCTGACGGAGAATAGTGAATGCCGGCGAGGAGGGTCTTATAGGCTTCGGACGTCGTTGATTCGGGGGAGAGATACGCAATTCTCCCCCTTTCCTCTACACCGTCGTATGTATGATCGGACATCACGGGCACGGCTCCCAGGAAAGGTTTTGCCAGGAATCCCTCGACGTCCTCAGGACTCTCGACCTTGTCGTTGAGGTGCTCGATGAATAACGCTCCGCCGCAGCCAACGATCAAGCCGCCAATGACCGCAAGGAGCAAGTTACGCTTCGTGCGAGGCTTGAACGGAGTCTTCGCAACGTCCGCTTTATCCACAATTCGCACGTGGCTTTCTTCGGTTCTTTGCGAAATGTCGGTTTCGTGCGTGCGGCTCAATATCTCGTCGTATATCTTATTGTTTGCTTCGACATCCCGAGAGAGGCTTTCATACAGGTTTACTCTCTTGGTAAACTCCATCACGTCTTTCTTCTTCTTTTCGACTGCTTTAACCAGTTGATCCTCTTGGGTTTTCCTCATCGCATACGAGTTTTTCACCTCATCAGCGACCTTCAGAATTTGCTCGTCAATCGCCTCCTGGATTTTCGCCAGCTCTGACTTGGCCGTGATCATTTTCGGGTGCTTCTCTCCATATCGTTTCGCCAGAGTATCCACGTTCTTGATGGCTTCCAATTCCAGCTTCCTCAGACTTTGTATCTGCACGCTGTTTACTACTTCCTCTTCATGTCTGAGCTGTTCGAGCGACAGCACTTTGAGCTGATTGTATCTCGCTTCCTTCCTCAATAGCTCCGTCCTTGCCGCGGCAGCCGCCGTATTCAAATTGGACAGTTCCTCCAGGACGAGGTTTTGCTTCTCGTTCAGCGAAACGATGTTGTTGCGTTCCTTGTATTGGGTGAACTTCTTTTCCGACTCATAGAGCCTTGTCTTGGCTTTGTTGAGCTCTTCACTTAGCTTTTCCGACCCCGCGCTAATGGACTCGACTTTTTTGTTGAGGTCCTGCTCGATGTAAGACTGGGCGAGAGTGTTTGCGACGCGAGCAGCCTGCTCGGGAAAAGGAGATTCCGCTACTATATCCACCAACCGGCTATTCTTAACAGGCTCGACCTTCGTCATTCGAAGAACGGCATCCCTTGTCAGATTCCTATCGTTGGGACTCCCATTTGCCCTCAGCTTCCCCGCAACAGATTCCGCAAGCGACCTGCTTTTCAGAATCTTGTACTGCGTATTGTAATAGTCCTCCGCGGTATCCACAGTGACCACGTCCTTGAAAGAGAGAAGATTCATACTCTCCTTCTCGATCTCGATCTGCGCCGTAGCCTTGTACATTGGCGTCGCTTTCATCGAGGCGATCGCAGCAATCGCAACGATAGCCACAAGGCAAACTATCGGAATCCACTTCCTCTTAAGCAGGATATGATAAAGGTCCCTTATCGTCAGCTGCTTTTCATGAATGAAGGGCTCAGCCGGGCCTTGTATCTGTGGCACCAGCTCGTGACTTTCCTCGGGCATATTCTTTCTCCTCATTTTGGGAGGTCCTTCGAGATCGCCACGCGGCAATCTTGTTTAGTTCGCTCGCATCAGGCACAAAACTGCACACATCTAAAACCGGGGCCGAAGAGAATGTGCGGTGCTATGAATTGCCTTCTATGTGCCATCAGTCATTTCTTCCATCCCCGATCAACTCTGAAACGTTTGCCACTCGATCAATCTCGCGATCTGAAACCCCGTCCGCCATCCTCATTCAGCAGCTCGTTCAGCTTTCTCTCGGCGGCGCCCACGATTTGTTCCAGGCGATAATTCCTCTCGATTTCAAAATCCTCGTCCTCTGATCTTACGTACTCCAGCGATAGACCTCCTGACCCATCTGAGAAGTCTAACCGCATGACGCTATGTTTGTCTTGAGAAGCA
>JABMQX010000154.1 GCA_013203085.1 bacterium
CCGGTGGTCTCAAGGCTCCCTGTGTACCATCTTCTGATTTCGACGTCCAACCTTCAGCGGCTCGATAGTAATCCGTACAGCGATGACCTTGTTGAGGCAACCTTCATCCACGACGGCGAGGTTTACGACGGCATCGGGGTCCGGTACAGAGGCGCGTGGGCAAGGTCGTGGGACAAAAAGTCCTGGAAATTGAAGTTCAATAAGGGGCATTACTTCGAGGATCAGCGGACATTTAACCTCAATTCCTCATGGCGTGATCCCGCGTTCATAAGGGAGAAATTGGCATACGATGTCTTCAAGTGGACGGGTGTGCCATACTGCGAGACGAAGTTCGTCCGCCTCCAGCTCAACGGCGAATTCTGGGCGATTCTCGTAGAGGTGGAGCATCCGGACAAGCGCTACATGAAGAGAAACAATCGCCCGAACGGGTCGCTTTACAAAGCGAACCCCGGCGCCGACAACAGGGATGAGCGTGTCCTCGGAGACTACGAAGCATACGTCAGCGCCTACGATAAGCACAGCCGCGAATGGGAACCGTACGACGACCTGATCACCTTCATCGAGGAGCTGAACGCCGCCACCAATGCGGAGCAATTCCTTGAGGAAAACTTGAACATCGAAGGCTTCGCTGGCTACATGGCAGCGAACGCGTGCATCATGAACTGGGACCAGTTCGCTCGCAACCACTACGACCTCTGCGACACCGAAGGCAGCGGCAAATGGGAGCAGGCGCCGTGGGACCTCGACCGCACTATGGGCGACCACTGGAACGGCAGCTTCACTGCTTACAATCTTCCTTTGCTCGCGGGGGACCGTAATCACACGGTTGTGTCCGGATGGTGGAACCGCGTGGTTGACAAGTTTCTGTCCGTTCCCGCGTACCGAAACCTTTATTACTCTCGCCTGGCTGAATGCCTCAATACATTTTACACTGAAGAGAACATTCTGAAAGAGATAGACTACCATTACGCCATGCTCGCGGAGGAAGTGGCGATGGACCGTGCGAAATGGGGATGCATGGTCGGAACGGGCTTTGCAGCCGGCATCAATGACCTGAAAAGTTTCGTGCGAAATCGAATCGCTTTCATAAAAGCGAATCTTCCGAGCGTGTATCCGCCTGAGAGGCCCTCCAATTTCACACCGAGATGCGGGAGCGTACAGTCATCTGACTCCGTGAAGCTTCTGGGATCAAAGTTCAGCGATCCGGACATTTCGGCGACGCTTGCGGCGTGTGAATGGCAGGTCAGAGAGTACGGGCAGAGTTTTTCACAGGTTGTCTGGTACGGAAGAAGCGGCGGTGTCAAGACGAGCGTTTACGTCCCCGGCGAGGTTTTGTCCGTCGGAAAAAGGTATTTCTGGCGAGTGAGGTACCAGGACGACAGCGGGCTGTGGAGCGAGTGGTCCTCGCCGACGTGGTTCGATACTTCCGAGAGTCTGGAGCTTTTTCCCCGACCGAGTCTTGATCTGACGCTCCAATTCAACGCCGATGTAATCTGGTGCGACGGCGAAGACTTGTCGGCAAACGAGCCCTTCGACCGGGAGGGGAACTGGCTATGGGTCTCGCAGAGCCGGGTTGACCACCAGGAGTGGGAAGGATACGAGGGCCTGCCCAACGACAGAACTGCTGACGTTTTTGTGCTCGGAGAATACACGGGACCGAACTGCATACTTCTCTCCGGGGACTCGGCGGACGTGAACATCCCCATCGGCAAAAAATGCGTGGGGCTTTCTTTCCTCACCGCAGCCGCCAACGGAGACACGACGTTGGAGGTGATTCTCAACTATTGCGACGAGCAATCCGTTCCGGGGACGCTCACAACTCCCGATTGGTTCAAGCGGAACGATGACCTTCCGGCAGGTATGGTGAAAGCTCTTTCCGACCTGACTCGCTACGACGAGTCTCCGCATCATATCGAGGGACTCGGCCCGAATGTGTACTCCCAGAAGATACCGTGCGATCCGACAAGGGAGTTATGCTCCATCACTTTGACAGGACTGGCGGGTCCGCCCGCCGCCACAGCGGGCATCTTCGCCGTTACGTACGACGAGCTGGCTTCCCTGCCTGTCATACAGCTCTCTTACGACTGGGACGGCAACAGCTTAGAGGCGACCTGGGATGCCGGGGGTAGGAGCTACAGGCTGCTGAAGAACGGCGGGTTGACAGAAGGAGGTTGGGTTTACGTCAGCGACGGTCCGGGACACCTTACTATGCCGCCGTGGAACAGCGGTCCCCTGTACGGAATACGCAGAATGTTCCTGCGGCTGGAGCTTGCGACGCAATAGTGCCGCCGCAAGGAGATGTTGAACCGCTCAGTCACTGGCCGTTTGGGAGGATTCGCCGAGCGGGGATTGCTGTGCTGCATCGGGACCGGCGACACGAACGATCTCTCCCGCTTTCGCCGAACGCCAGGCCGCATCTGTGAGCTCCATTGCTCGCAGGGCTCCTTCGGGAGTGGACTCCACTTCCGCCTGTCGCAGAACCGCGTCAGCAAAGTTCCTGTCGGGATTGCTCC
>JABMQX010000155.1 GCA_013203085.1 bacterium
CGAAGCGAATTCTCATAGTCTCCCAGTGAACGGATTCCACGATGGGTTGCGTTCAAGAAGAGTAAAAGTTGAAACGCAGAGATGCAAAGGCGTGGAGTGAACTGAGCGCACAAGCAGAAATGGAGGTGATTCCGATGAAAAAGGGCTAAGCCGCAGGAAATTCATCACTACTTCCGGTCGCGCAGTGGCTGGAGGCGTAGCGGCGCTGACGGTGCCGAGGTTTGCGCAGAGGGCGTTCGGCGCGAACGATAGACTCGGCGTCGGTTTCATCGGCGTGGGTGGGCGAGGAAGCTGGCACGTGAGGACCTTCAGGAGCTTTCCGGACGTGGAGGTCATAGCGGTTTCCGACGTGCACCGGGGACGAATGGCAAACGCTTTGCAGGCCGCTGGGGGTAAGGTGAAGTCCTTTCAGGACTACCGCAAGCTGCTGGAGCTGAAGGAGGTTGACGCAGTGGTGGTGGCGACCTCGGGACAGTGGCACGCATTGCCGGCAATCCACGCTTGCCAGGCGGGGAAGGATATCTACGTGGAAAAACCGGTTTCGCTTACGATCGGCGAAGGGCGTGCCGTGGTGAAGGCGGCGAGAAAGTACAATCGGATCGCCATGATCGGCACGCAGAATAAGAGCAGCCCCTCGTTTCAGAAAGCAGCCGAGATTGTGAAGTCAGGTACCCTCGGGAAGGTGGGTCTCGTGCACGTGTGGAGCAACGAGCAGTGGGGAGAAAAAGGCTTCGGCAAGCTGGCGGACACCGATCCTCCGAAGGAGCTGGACTGGGACGCCTGGCTGGGTCCTTCGCCGAAGGTCCCCTATAACCCGAATCGCTATTTCCACCACTACTTCTTCTGGGACTATGGCGGAGGGTGGCAATCGGAGGTCGGCGTGCACCATTTCGATGTGGTCCATTGGGCTATGGGATGCGATACGCCGCTGTCGTGTCAGGCAGATGGCGGCAACTTCATGATAGATGATAATTGCGAGATTCCGGACACCTTTGTTGCTAGCTGGCAGTACCCCGGTTTCACAATGACGTTCCGTGTGACCTACGCCAACACGCTCGCTTTCGAACGTCGTCAGCGGGGGACGATTTTCTACGGGACGAAGGGAACGATGGTTCTGGACGGGCACGCTCCCGGGATCAAGGTTTTCGGCGAGACCGTCGCGGGGAAGAAGGTTCTCGAGGATTCCTACACGGGGAGAGATTTGCCCGAAGGGAACGTCCTGCATCAAAATGAGTTTGTACGGTGCGTTAAGGCGAGGGAGCGTCCCTTCGCGGACATTGAGGTAGGGCACAAGTCGAGCATACCGGGACATCTCAGCAACATCGCTTGCCGCGTCGGACGGAAGGTCCGCTGGGACGCCAAAGCCGAGAAAATCATTGACGACCCGGAAGCCAATGCCCTCGTGACGAGGAAGTATCGCAAGCCCTGGGTCCTCCCGACGTGACGGAGTCGGCCTGCAAGGCGTTCACGCGAAGACAAACGCTTTCCAGACGATCCAGGTGGCCATGGCATTTATTCCGAGGAGGAATGCTCCGAGTGAAGACCAGATAAAGGATTCAAGGGGCGATACCTTGAGCCGGCGTCCTGCGAACATGGCAGCGCATCCGAGCAGGAACAGGAGGCCGCTGAACCCGACCGCCGAAGCGGGCAAGGCCGCTCTGATGAGTTTGCTTGCGGATTTCCCGGGTAGGTAGAAGTCTCGTACGGAGTATTCCAGCCAAAGGACGTTAATCCTTGGCGGGAGTTCCCCCATCTCCATATAGGAGAATGCCCGGGGAACGTCCTGGACGTAAAAACAGGTCAGAGGTACGGACAGAAGCAGGAAAAGCCTACCGGCGAACCTCACCTTCCACGGTTTTCTCCGTTCAGTGGAAAGGGCGGTTTGGCGGGGGCTGAGGTCGTCCGGGGTTGTTTCCGTGTCAGTCATGAGCGGTTATACTCCGCGTGCGGCTCTGAGGGCGAACTTCGATGGGCAACCAGTCCGGGTCGCGGTTTGAGCCTGCGCGGGTGAGCTGGACGCGGGGTCCATTTCTATCCCCCCTCGGGGTCATGACATAAATCTGCCACTGGCCGCTGCTGAACTCGTAGCAGTCGTTTCTGGGGCCGTGGCTGTAGGCGATGTACTTGTCGTCCGGCGACCAGTCGGGAAAGTAGTTGAACCCCGGCCGGGAGGTCAGCCTCCTGAGTGTTCTTTTGGGGTTTGCCAGGTTGACGGTCACGATCATCACACCCCCGGTGGAGTGGGCGCAGAAGGAAAGCATCTTACCGTCTGCGGAGAAGTCGGGCCTGCAGTTGGCGTCAATGCCGAAGGCGTACCGGCGAAGGCGACCGGTCGCGATGTCGAGGATATGTCCGTTGTGGCCGCCGAGCATATCCGCGGTGAGGGCGATAGAGCGGCCATCAGGAGACCAGCACGGTGTCTCGACCCCGGACCAGAAGTCACCGACTCTCTGCTCCGTTCCGGTGCCCAGGTCTTTGATCATCAGCCAACCGTTTCGGAGAAAGCAGATTCTCTTGCCGTCCGGCGCCCAGCATGCCTCCTCCCCGATAGCGATTTGCCTGACGTCGCCACCGTCGAGGTTCATGATGAAAATGCCGCGGCCCTGGGAGCCTATCGGCCAGGGGCCGGCTCCTTTCTTTCCGACGCGGTCGGAGCCGAAAAGAATGATCTTTCCGTCGGGAGAAACGTGAGGCATGACATCATTGGAGGTAGATCGTGAGAGGTTTCTGACGACGCTGCCGTCGGCGTTCATGAGACATATCTCCCAGTTGCCGTTGATGAAGCTGGTGAAGACGAGCTTGTGGGGATAGGCTCTCAGC
>JABMQX010000156.1 GCA_013203085.1 bacterium
AGCGAGTTAATCAACCCAGCCACCCCTTGCCACAAAAGACCGATGACCGCTCCGAGAAAACCGAGCGGGACGATGAAGAGCACAAGAAACAAAGTGAACACGTTCCAGACGGGCGAAAGGAAAGAGATGCGATGGAAGTAGTACAAGCCGAGGGGGGCAAAGCCAAAAAAGGCAGCCAGGCATACCGAAAAAAGGCTCAAGGGCCACTCGAGACGCCGATAGCATGACCGCCTGAAGGCCGAGACCGTGAGAAACCCCGGGTCGGGGCGCAGGCGGAAGGCCGAGACGCACCAATAGAAAATCTTATCGGCCAGGAGCAGAATTGACAGCACCACCATGAAGGAAAGCTGGAATCCGGTGGTGAATAGGTCGCCAGGGCGAATGAAAAGGATGACCACCGCTGCGAAAGCCAGGCTGTTGATGGAATCCAGCCGCCTTTTCAGTAGAGGCGCCATCAGAAAGACCGTGCACATCACTGAGGCTCTCATAACCGGGGGACGCATTCCCGTTAGCAATGCGTATGCGAAGAGAACGATAATAGTGGCAAGCGACGAAATGCCTTGCCGGGCGAAAAGGAGACGAGAGAGAAAAAAGTACATCGCCCCCGCGATGATCCCGACGTGAAGGCCGGAGATCGCCAGTATGTGCATGGTGTTGGTTCTGCGGAGGGCCTCCTTGAATTCTTCTCCTACCTCCCTCCTTTCACCGAGGATGATGGCGCGGAGAAATGATTCTTCCTCTTTACCGATCCCACCCGCCGAGAAGGAATCGCGGAGCTTCGCTTTGAGCCGATAGACGAGTCGGTGAATGGGACTGCCATGCCCACTGTCTTGCTTCCCAACCGTGGCCGCCTTCATGCAAAGGTAAACGCCCCTTTCAGCGAGGTATTTCCGGAAATCGAAACCGCCCGGATTCCTGCGGGAATTGGGTAGAAACGCCTCCCCTGTCAGTTTTACCTTGTCCCCGTATTGGAGTTGACCGGCCTCAGCCGCCGACGTATAAACGAGGATTTTCCCGCGCACGGTGCCCCAAGCGTTCCCTTCGCTCTCAGGCCCACACACCTGGGTTGCCTCCAGCGTGAAGCTGAACCGTTCCTTGCCGGTGGGCCTCCACCAGGCGGGGCGCTTAAGGGCAACTGGCTCGCCCACGACCACCCCCCGGACGCGATGCATCCTGCCCGGCTCGACCGTGAAGTGCACGTGGCGCGGAGGCAAAACCCCGCACTTTGCCCCCAACAGGATGCCAATCCCGAATACGACGAGCATGGTCGCGGGCGTGGAAAAGGTCGAGTGGGCAGCAAGCAACAGAAGAGCAACAAAGAGGCACGCCCCCAGCGGCACAAGAAGCCCGACCGTCACCCTACCGCGAAGAAAGTGATGCCCGATGACTATACCGGGGATGAGGAACCCTGCCAGCAGAAGGCACGGCCTTTTCAAGAGGATGAAAGGAAGCTCGCTGAGGGAAGGCGCGGAAGATTCAGAGGCTGTCGCCGCCGTCATAATCTCCTGAAGCCGAGTTCATTGGGGTATCTTGTGGTGCAATTTCCCTGAGGTCCACCAATACACACAAAGGAGGAACACGACCCCAACAATGACATATATGGTGGTCTTCTCGTGTTTCTGTCTCATCAACTCGTAGGCGTCGGGTTTGGCGGATTCCCGAAAAGGGTTATCAGGATGAGGACTCGGTTCGGGCTCCGGAGCCAGCTCCGAAGGCACAGTTTCCTCTTCCGGAGCGAGAGTTTCAGGCGGCAATACAACCGCCATCGCGCGATGAGCGCCGGCGGTGAGCGTGCACGAGAGAATGACCACCGTCAGGCGTAACAAGAGATTTTCCAATAAAGATCGCATAGTATTTTCAGAATCGGGCACCGCTATTTTGAGAAAAGCCGGTCTTTTCACAGGGGAGTCCTCGCAATAGAATCCATATCACGACCGAGGTCGGAAAGCAAGGTTATTGTCAGGGAGGGCGGTAATCGCACAGTTACGAGCGGGGCGGGAG
>JABMQX010000157.1 GCA_013203085.1 bacterium
ATACCCATCCCCCCTCCGACCAGGATCGGCGTGGACGTAGCTTCCAGGTCGAATCCATTGCCGAGTGGACCAATGATTTCGAGAACCGCTCCTTCCTCCGCTTGAGAAAGGCTCCGTGTGCCTTTCCCGACCACTTCGAAGAGGAGCTCGATGCGGCTGCCGTCAACCATGCATAAGCTGAAGGGGCGGCTGAGAAGGAATTCCCACGAGGGCTTCAACAACCTGACCATCAGGAACTGGCCGGGGCGAGATTCGCGGGCAATGTCCCTGCACTCGAACCCGATCCGGAAATATCTCTCCGCAATCTTTTCTTTTGAAAGCAGCTCAACTCGCCGGCAGTACACCAAATGCCTCCTAAGTCCGTGCACACTGTCGTTCATCTATAGTAAGGAGACGGGGCGAGGAGGGCAATCGTTTTTTGTCAGTAGCATGTGATCCCTGGTCTCAGGGGGATATGAGCTCACCGCAGAGAGCGCGGAGAACGCAGAGATTGGAAGAGGGGCGGCAAATGAGGTTGACAGATTGAGCGTGGCGAGGTAGGGTGAAGCCGCGAAAAGGCACGCAGGGATAGTGTCGCGAAAAGAGGTTCACGCGAGGTAGTTCGCGTTCCCCGCCGAAAGGAGCTTGCCCATGGGTTCGAAGAGGTCGAGGCGCACCGCCACACACTTGACGAGGGAGCAGTGCATCATCTTCGGCCTGATGATCGCCATGGCTGCGGTGGCCGTTGCGCCGCGTGAGCCGATTCCTGGTTTGTACCGCCGGCATCTCTTGGGTCGCAGAGCCCGCCTCGGCGGGGTTCATCCCTCCAAGCACCCCCAGGCGAAGGAAGGGGACACCCACGTCTATTTCCACCCCGAAAGCCAGCGGACGTTCTATCTCCGTTTCACCGACGAGGGCCTTACGGGCTACCATTCCACCCATGGGCCGGATGATGTTCGGATTCCAGCTGCCGAGCGCCGAAGCTGGGTTCTGTGCTTTTAGGGAGGCATCGTTAGATCGTGCTCAAGGAGCTGCATCTGAAAAACTTCAGGGGCTTCGAGGACCACCTTTTGCCGATCCGGCCGACGACCGTGATAGTGGGGCGAAATAACGCAGGCAAATCTAGCATCGCTGAGGCTCTGCGTCTGTTGTCGATCGTGGTCAATCGCCACAGGGCCCTTAACTTCCTAGATGTTCCAAGTTGGCTAAGGGGCAGGGAGGTCGTGCCCGGCGTCAGGCCGTCTTTGAGGGGCCTGGAAATCAACTTTAAGACCATCTTCCATAGGTACGAGGACCCTCCTGCCGTGATAAGCGCTACGTTTGATTCTGGCGCGAAGGTTGTGATATACGTTGGTCAAGACGCCGACGTTCACGCGATCATAGAGGATTCTCGGGGGAGGCGCGTGAGAACAAAGCGCCAGGCGAGGACGGCCGGAATACCCAGCCTCGCGACGCTTCCTCAGATAGGGCCGCTCGCTCGTGAAGAGCAAGTTCTCACGCCACGCTACGTGCGGCGATCGATGGGATCTTCTCTTTCGTCGCTCCACTTTCGGAATCAGCTCAATCTCCTGTCGGATCTCTTTGAGGACTTCAGTCGCACCGCCGAGGACACTTGGACTGGCCTTCAGGTCCGCGACTTGGTCGGCCGCGGAGCGCTGCCAGGCAGCGAGCTCTCACTGCTGATTAGAGACGGCGATTTTGTCGCCGAGGTGGGCTCCATGGGCCATGGCCTACAGATGTGGCTTCAGACTATATGGTTTCTGACCTACTCCCAGGGCGCAAAAACCCTAATTCTCGACGAGCCGGACGTCTACCTGCATGCGGACCTGCAGCGTAGGCTTATTAGGTTGCTCAAGGGTCGGCCACAGCAGGTGATAATCGCGACACATTCCGTGGAGGTTATCGCCGAGGTGGAACCGGAAGAACTCCTGGTCGTGGACCGCAGGAAGCCGCGATCGCGCTTTACCACGTCGTTGCGCGCCGTTCAGCGTGTGATCCACCACGTCGGCGGGGTGCATAACATTCAGCTTACACGCCTGGCGGGTTCGCACAGGTTCCTCATCGTGGAAGGCAAGGACGTGAGGTACTTGAAGCAATTTCAGGACAGGCTCTTTCCACGCAGCCCCGCCCCCTTCGACATGATTGCATGCATGCCAATGGGTGGCTGGGGCGGCTGGAATGTGATAGCCAACAATCCCATGCGCCTCCGGAACGCGGCAGGAGAGAGGATCGTGGCATACTGCCTTCTCGATTCTGACTACCACACGCACGTGCAGATCCAGCAGCGCCTGGCCCAAGCGGAGCGAATTGGAGTTGAGTTGCACGTCTGGCGCAGGAAGGAGATAGAGAACTATCTGCTGGTCCCCGCCACCATCGCCCGCGTGATCTCGCTCCGGTCACGTGCTCGCTCGACGCGGGTTGATGCCCAGAGGGTCGCAGCCCAGATCGACATCATTGCCGAAGGGGAAAGGAACGCGATCACGGATGCCATGGCGGCGGAGCTGTTCAACTCGGACAGGAAAGGTGGACTCACGAAGGCAAACAGGGGGGCTCGGAAAGTTGTAGATGAGGCATGGGCAACGGGAGAGGGTCGGCTGTCGCTCGTCTCAGGCAAAAAAGTCATTTCGGCGCTGTCGGCATGGTCCGATAAGAGGTACGGGGCGTCCTTTGGGGCTGCGACGTTGGCCAGGGAGCTGAGCGCTAATGAGATCCCAGAGGAGGTCCGTCGCGTGGTCACCTCTATCGAGAACAACACAGGATTCGGCCGGAACCGGGCGTAGGGCGCCCCGGGGCCCTCAGTGGCTTTCCGCACTGACAGAGGAAGAAAGGGTGCGATAACCCACCGCGCTGTCGCAGGCAAAAAAGGGGGGGAGAAAGATGGCTGAGGCGAATGACAAGGAAGTGGAAGTGAAGGAAGAAGCGAACGAGCCCGCTCCGTTGGAGCCCGGCAAGGTCGGTGAGAAGCCGGTGAGGCCTACTGGTATTGTGTTGATCGCGGTCTATCTGGTTCTTTTCTGCATCCTGCTGGTGTGGGGTCTGGTGCAGCTCTGGCCGCGGGCGGCGGGCGCCACGGAGGCGGCCGGGCCATGTTCGTCAGCGACGTTCCTTTTCTGGACGTTTCGGCTCTCCGACGAGGTGCGGCTGCTTCTGATTGTGGCGCTGGCGGGCGCGCTGGGCAGCTTAGTGCATGCGCTGCGGTCGCTCTACTGGTACGTGGGCAATCGCGCGTTGGTGCGAAGCTGGTTGATGAAGTACTTTCTGTTGCCCTTCGCGGGGGCGGCTCTCGCGGTCATTTTCTATTTCGTCATCCGCGGCGGGTTCTTCTCACGGGAGGCGACGATGCAGCAGACGGACCCGTTCGGCTTTGCAGCACTGGCTGGCCTGGTGGGGATGTTTTCCGAGCAGGCGGTTCTTAAGCTCAAGGAGGTGGCTGACACGGTGTTCAAGAAGCCGCCGGAGGGGGCGGATTCGAAGCCGCAGTAATGGGCCCCGGCTGGGAGATTCGAGAAGAAAAAGAAACCTGACAGGATGAACACAGATTAAGGGGAGAAAGAGTGACCGCGGATGGACGCAGATGGGGGCAGAGGTCACCGAGAGGGCAGGGGGAAAGGCAGGCCGGCGGCGTCCATCGGGTTGGCGGGGTCGTGTGAATGTAATTCGCGGAATTGCGCAAGGGAGGCTCTGATGATTTATGGGGGTTTCTGGAAACGGTTCGCGGCTGGCTTAGTCGATTTCCTTGTGCTCCTGCCATTTTACGCGCTGCGGTGGTGGCTGGATTCAATTTCGGTGAGCACGGCTCTGAGTGTTGTTGTTCCCTTCAGCTCACTGTACTTCGCGTACAACATCTACTTTCACGGCCGGTGGGGCCAGACGGTTGGGAAGATGGCGGTTGGCATTCGTGTGGTGAAGGTGTCGGGCGAGCGCATTTCCTGGCGGGAAGCATTTCTCCGGAACGCGGTGGATGTTGGGTTTGCCGTACTGACCATCATCTCATCCGTGATCGCTCTATTGAATTTCCCTGAGGAGGAGTACCTGGGTTTGGGTCGGAGCGAGAGGCTGGAGAGACTAAACAGTCTCCGTCCGGCGTGCCTGGATTGGGTTGTCTGGGCCTCAATGGTGTGGGTATCGAGCGAAGTGGTCGTGTTGTTGTTCAACAAGAAGAGGCGTGCGATTCATGACTTCATCGCCGGGACTGTGGTTATACACACCAGGACGGCAGGGGATACAGCCGACGGTACACCCGAGGCGTAGAA
>JABMQX010000016.1 GCA_013203085.1 bacterium
CAGTCCTGGTCGAAATCTCACCTTCAGTAAACTGGAAGATGGAAAGAACAAGGCGGCTGCTGTGCAGGGGGCAAATGTGGTGCCAGCCGCCTTGCGAGGTAGAGGGTAAGTCATGATCTTGCTCTACCTGTTGAGAGAGGGTGCCGGTCTGGGGTGATTGTCAAGAGAAGAGGGGTGAAGGCGGTACCCTCGGGGAAAGGCACCGCCTTCTTTGAACGAGGTAACGGGGACTTAGGGGATCATCTTACATTACGAAGTGCCTCCAAGATTGTCAACACTCATGTCTCGAATTTCCAACTGAAGGGGGATGAGGGCACCAGCGATTATACCGAACTGAAACGGCCCACGGAGGTTGTAGCAAATCAGTCTCCAAGAACGGCGGACAAAATATCTTAAGTCCTTGGTCGCGCAGTTCTGCCATAGTATCGCCCTGCTCTGAACGATAGGCAAGAAACGCTCGTAAAGGTGCGAATAGTGAACGAAAGGCCAAAAACGCTTTTATCCGGCGCGACAGAAGCGAATGCGTGGGGCTTCTCTGCCATCGGACGGAGATACGAGGTGGATAACGTCATGTCCGCGTCTCTTCTGAGACCTTCCACAGGCGAACTAATGCTGGGCTACTTGCGAAGGAATTCGCCACCAGGCGGCGCTGCTAATTTACACGCTGAAACCTGGCGCCCCTGCCAGCCGCTCACACATCGCAAAGTATGATCGCCTCCCTAAGGCCTTCCAGCGGATCACGCGTCGGCATGAATTCATGTCCGATGTAGCCTTTGTAGCTGATGTCCATGAGTGCTTGCACAACCGGCGGATAGTTAATCTCTTGCTTCTCGTCGAGTTCGCCCCTGCCGGGGTTGCCCGCGGTGTGGACATGGCCGATGTATTCACCGCATTGCCTAATTCGGCGGACCAAGTCACCGTCCATGATCTGAACATGATAAACGTCGAACAGGAGCTTCATGTTCGGCGAACCGACTTTCTTGATGATGTCCATGCAATAATCCACGTGGTCGCCCTGGTAGCCGGGGCAACCCTTCATTGGATGACTATCGTCTCGGGTGTTGAGCTGCTCGAGGCACAAATTGACTTTCTTCTTCTCCGCGTATCCGATGATCTTCTTGTATCCCTTAACGCAGTTCCTCGCGCCCTCGTCCGGGTCAACCTTACTACCCTTCTCCTCGCCGGACGTATCGCCGTAACCCGTGAAAGTGATAACGTTCTTGAACCCGGCGTCGGCCGTGGCATCGATCGCTTTCTCGATTTTGCTGAGGCACTCGTCCCAATGTAAGTGGTTGTTCATACCCCTTACGAAAAGGTGCGAGGGCGTGATGGCGCAGACCAGGGCGTATTTTTTGAGCGTCGGCCAGCCTTTAGGCGCGACCAGTTCGACGCTCTTGCAGCCGAGTTGCCTGGCGACTTGACAGTTTCTCTCGAGATCCCAATACGCTTCAAAGCACCAACGCGCGATGGACTGATTGATCCTGCCCTTGGTCACGGCTTGGGATTCTGCTTTGGACTTGGGAGGTCGGGCGAGGCCAAAAGCTCCCATCGCAGCCGTGCCCGCCATGCCGGCCAAAATCCGGCGTCGGCTAATGTTTTCCTTTCTGCTGGAATTCGAACTGTTCTCGGTGCTCATGTTTTTTCCTCTGCTCTGATTTGTCAGGCCCTCTACTTTCTCATTGACCGCCGTCGGAGGAGTATTGAATTGCTATGTTACTTGTCAGCCCATAGTCAGCCGTGCTGCGACTACCGGCGTGAATCACTGATGACTTTGCACTGATTCAATCCGGATCTTAGCCGGAATTAAGCTCCCACGATGTCTCCGGCCATTGTCTTCGCTGTTTCCATAGCTTCGGAAGCGATCGAATCCGGTGTTGTACAGAACGGAACAACATATTTGCCAACGACGTTGCATTGGCCGTAATTACTAAGTCTGTCAAAGCTTTCCTGGATGAGGTCCGCATTATTCTCAACAGGCCCCGCACAGGTAACCAAAAGCGCTGTACGTTTTCCTTCTAATAGCGACTTGTAATCTGGACTGCCGTAACCGGTCACGAGGCAAAAATGCCGGTCGATAAGTGCCTTCATCTGTGAAGAGAAACCCCAGGCGTAAAGCGGCGAGGCGTATATCACTGCGTCCGCGCCCATCATACGCTCGAATATTGATGCGGCATCATCCTCTTGAACGCATCCAGGTTCATTAGGCACCTTCTGGCAGGCACCACATCCTAAACATCCTTTTACGTCACAGGCTGCGATGTTGACTCGGTCCACTTCATGGCCTTCCACAATAAGTTCTTCGAACAAACCAAGCACTTTTGCCGTATTGCCTTCTTTCTTTGGGCTTCCCAAAATTGTCACAACTTTCATCGATATTCCTCCTTGACAGTAAACCGCCTTACCTGATGCTGTGATTATCGGCGTCTGACAAACATCTTATGATTATGCGGCCTAAATCAGATACACGCCCGAGAATGTGCTCGGCACATGTGAACGCATCGCAGTGACGTATGCCACAACAGAATCCCAATCGGTGCCCAATCTATGAGGCGGGAAATGCTGTATAACACATTTTCGCACGTGGGGCAACAATCTTTCTTTCAAAGGGTGTCGGCCGGGCTGAATGGCGGAGATTTCCCTCTTTGTCCCAAAGGGCATCCTGGTGCTACCCCGTTTAGCGTTCGGTTTGGACAGCTGCTCAGGGTGTCTCACAGAAGAAACGGAAAATAAGGCTCGCATAGTGGCATATCGAGCGTTTTTTTCACTTAGCGGCGCCTGAATTCTAAAAGTAGGAGCCAGTCGATCCAAGGTAGGGGTCAGCGGGGTAGGTTACCGGGTTCAGGTCGAGCTTAATGGCGGAAACGCCTCTTGCAGGTTCGTAATCGACGACCCAACCGGCTGTTAAGAAGGCACATGGTGTTACGGATCCGGAGGGCCGACTTTTGGTCCTTAGATGACACGTCTAATGATTCAGGAACTCGCGCTCCTCAAGCACAAAATGCGGTCTGATTCCGTCATCTTCGGGTGAGGTTGAACCTTCACCGTGCGGACCTGTCAGCCGAGTGCCACATGTTCCGTCAATGCCGCCCTGAATGCTTCTACGGATTCCCCAGAAAGCGCGATAGAAACGGTGGGGGGCCAGGGATGGGGATTATGCGCCAGAGTAAAGACTGGAGCGTTCGCCATGCCTCGCTATCGCGAAAAAGGGAAGTTCCTGGCTGCCCTCCAAGTGCGCCTGGCTGATCTCGGCTGCCTTCATACGGCGCGAAACCGAGCCCATTTAGAAGATTAGGGAGTCAGGGATCGAACACCATGATGTGTTGTATCCCAGTGGGACGCGCGGAGGATAATCATCTAGCTTTCTATCTCTGTCCTTAGGTGGGGGCAGAAAAGGGGGAACTTGCATTATGCTTTCACAAGGGACATCCCTCATCGCCGCAGGCTTTCCGGTTCTGAAACACCAGGAGATGACGCACGTAAGCCTTCACATCCGAGTCAACCTCGCCCACTCCCAAACCCACTTGCCGCATATCGTGCTTCATTCACCAGCCCTTTCGGCGAAACGACAGGCGTTTATGGCTGACTCTCAGACCCGTGCTGGCAGGCGGCGATGGCGGTCGAGGACTTCAGGCTCGCTTCGTCCTCCGATCTGGTCCCGTTGTATAACCTGAGCGGCTGGTGACAGCCGCGAGACGGGGACGTCTACGTCTACATCCTCCAGATAGCGGACCACTACGGGTCCGGCCACCGGCCGCCCCACGTACCCCTGACAATCCGCGCTACTTCCCAACGGCCGCGGAAAGGCAATTTACCTGAAGGTGTTGTGGTAATATGTCAATAAAGAAATGAATCTCATTTTGCTTTATAAAGGAGAACAAATGATGAATAAGACTCACCAATGCATCTATGTTGTCATCGCCATGATACTTACCATGACGGCATTCTTGACTCCCCGTGCCGTTGAAGCACGGACCTACTACGTGGACACCAGCGGCGACGACAACCGCTCGGGCAGCGAGGCAAAGCCATTGCGCACGATTCAAAAGGCTGCGAGCTTGGCCCGTGTGGGGGATACGATTCTGGTGCGCGGCGGCGTCTACTCCGAGCCTGTGGTACTGCGCTTCTCCGGACAGGAGGGCAAACCTATCGTGCTAAAAAACTATCCTGGTGAGCGGCCGGCGATTCAGCCCGGTGAGCTGGGCGAACAACCGCCCGGCCATGGCCTGCTGCTTCAGGCGCAGGAGGGCTATCAAAAACCGATCGGCTGGATCACGATAGAAGGGCTGGAGATTCGTTATGGGCATGACGGCGTGAAGTTCTACAATGCCCACGACATCATCATCCGCAATTGCCACATCCATCAGAACTGGAATCAAGGCATTCTGGGAAACGGCAATCGCGTGCTCATTGACCGAAACATCGTCGCTGGCAACGGCACGAACAAAAACGAACGACAGAACCTGATGCACGGAATCTATGCCACGGGAACCGCCTTTACGATTACGGACAATCTCATTTATTCCAACACAGCTTATGGCATCCAGGTGGCGGCCTACGATTACAACAGAGACTCGATGGCGGGGCCAGAATATGCGGAGGCGAAGAACTGGCTGATCGCCAACAACACGATTGCCTTCAACAAGAATCGGGCTGGCGTTGTGATCTGGCAGGATGGTGTCGAGAATTGCGTTGTCCAGAACAACATTCTCTACAAGAATGGAGGCGTGAATGGGATCTTGTTCTATTCACAACAGGGTCGGCGCCATCTGGTACGGAACAACATCTTTTATCCACCTGGCGAGAATCTCGTGGCCACCGAAGACAATGCGTACGAGGCGATCGACAACCAACAGACCGACCCGCGCTTTGTCAACGCCGATTCCTTCGACTTTCACCTTAAAGCCGGTTCGCCAGCCATTGACGCAGGCTCGGCCGACCGTGCTCCCAAGATGGATTTCGAGGGAAAGCCTCGGCCGCAAGGCGGCAAGGTTGACATCGGGGCCTATGAGGCTACCTCCGCAACCGGGCCGCTGCGGTGCAGCACAGTGAACCCGCGTTATTTCACCGACGGGACGGGCAAAGCGATCTACCTGACGGGCTCGCTCCATTGAAACAACCTCCGAGATGGAGACGGCTCCGCCTTCGATTATGTTGGGTATCTCGACTTCATGCAGGCTCATCATCACAACCTCATGCAGTTGTGGGCCTGGGAGAAGGTGCGTCGGGTGCCTGGGACAGATACCGATCCGGGCGACTTTCATTTCACCCCGCCGGTATATCCCCGGCCGGGCAAGGCACTTGACGGAGGCCCCAAGTTTGAACTCGGCCGGCCGACGTTCGTCGGGCGCGATATATACCTGTCGGAACCTGAGCAGTTGCGACGGATCCCCAACATCGTCCTTGTTCCATAGCAGAAAGGGGGGTGGAATCAAACCCAGGCATGAAAGGAGCAAATGTTATAATCTGGCGTATCCGCACGTTTGCGTTGACGGGCGTCGTTCGGACGGCTCATCCATGTACGCGGAGAATGAAATGAGAAACACAATTGCATCGACAGTTCGGTTTGCGACCACGTGCGTTCTGTCGCTCGCGTTCCTGGCTGGAGGGGTGGCCGTGGGCCAGGAGTATTGGGTGTCGACGACGGGTAATGACGCAGATGCCGGCACCAGGGAAAAGCCTTTCGCCACTCTGGAGCGAGCACGCGGCGCATTGCGGGAAGCGAAGAAGGCCGGCCCACTCAAGACGGGGGCTACCGTATGGCTGAGCGGCGGCGTTTACTGGATGGAAAAAACCTTTGCGCTGGATACGCAGGATTCCGGCACAGCGGGAGCGCAGGTGGTGTACCGGTCAGCGCCCGGCCAGAAGGCGCACCTGGTCGGCGGAAAGCAGTTACCCTCCGGCGCCTTCAAGCCGGTAACCAACGTCGGGGCGCTCAAGCGCCTAAATGCGTCCGCTCATGGCAAGGTCATGCAGGTAGACCTGAAGGCTCTGGGGATAACGGACTACGGCGGGCTCACGCGCCGGGGCGGCATCGAAAGGAACATTCTGCCCGCCGCGCTGGAACTTGTCTTCAACGACCGGCTCATGCCGCTGGCGCACTGGCCCAACGAAGGCTACGTGACTATCGCCGCTGTGCCGGAAGGGCCCAAGGGCGAACGCTTCGTGTATGAGGGGGATCGCCCGAAACGCTGGAGCAAAGCCGATGATATCTGGATGCACGGTTACTTCAATCGGAACTGGTGCGACACCTACGAAAAAGTCGCGGCGATTGACACCGCGAAGCGCGAGATCACGACCCGAGAGCCCCACGACTACCGCGGCTACAAGGCCGGTCAGCGAATCCGTTTCCTGAACCTACTCGAAGAGCTGGACGAGCCTGGCGAATGGTATCTCGACAGGAACACCGGTACGCTATACTTCTGGCCGCCCGAGCCAATTGAGAGGGGCCGGGTATTGGTCTCGTTGCTTGAGACGCCGCTGGTCGCGCTGCGAGGCACGGAGCATGTCACGCTCCGTGGCCTCATCCTGGAATGCACCAGGGGATCCGGGGTGGAAATAGTGGGCGGTCACCACAACCTCGTTGCTGGATGCACGCTGAGGAACGTCGGCACGGTCGGCGTAGCGATCGGCGGCGTGGTGGAGGACCTCGAGCGCCGCCTCTACAAGGACACGATGTTCAAGGGCGACGCCGGGACGGACAACGGCGTTGTTTCGTGCGACATCTATGACACAGGCGAGTCTGGTGTCATACTGAGCGGCGGTGACCGCAAGACGCTCGAGCCCGGGCGGAACTATGCGGTCAACAACCACATTTACGACTTTGGCCGCTGGGTCCGGACCTACCGCCCCGCGGTCTTCCTCTGCGGCGTCGGGAACCGCGTGGCCCATAACCTTATGCACGATGCGCCCCACACCGCAGTTCTTTTCTTGGGCAACGATCACGTCCTTGAGTTCAACGAGGTCTATCGCGTGTGCATGGAGACGGGCGACGCCGGCGCATTTTACATTGGGCGCGACTGGTCGCAGCGCGGCAGCGTAGTCCGCTACAATTACTTCCACGATCTTCGAGCCACCCTGGAGGGGGATGGCAGCTTCAGCGATGTTATGGGCGTTTACCTCGACGATCAGGCGAGCGGGATAACCGTGTTCGGCAATATCTTTTGCCGGGTCAACCGCGGCGTCCTGCTGGGGGGAGGGCGGGACAACACGCTTGAGAATAACATCTTCGCCTTTTGTAGCCGGGCAATTCACCTGGATGCCAGAGGCGTTGGCGACAGTCTCTCCAATGCCAAAACGCTCCTCGACCGCTTGAAGGCGGCGAACCACGACCGTCCGCCTTATAGCGAGCGGTATCCCATGCTGGCAAAAATCCTTAACGACGAGCCGGGCAAACCAAAGGGCAATGTGATTGCGCGCAATGTCTGCGTCGGGGGGTCGTGGGAGGTTTTCTACTTGGCCTGTGGCCAGGAGTTCGTGCGGACACTCGTGAAGATGGAAAACAACCTCACAGAAGGCGATCCCGGCCTCGTCGCGCCGGAGAAGGGAGATTTCCGGCTGAAGCATGATTCCGCGGCGCTGAAGCTGGGTTTCAAATCCATCCCCGTAGAGAAGATCGGGCTGTATCCGGACGAGTACCGCTGATTTCTCCGAGCGGAGGCTGCATGTTGGCCCCCGCGATTTCCTCGGCCGATCCGAATCATACTGTTTACCATCGGAAGAAACGGTAAGGGTCCTCGGCAATGGCGACTGGGTCTGGAAGAGTCGGCTGGTGGCGCGCAGCAGTTTAAAGCGTCGTTTGTAGGAGAGGCGGTGCTTTACATTGAAACGGCGGATATGCCCCAATAACCCGGACTCTTCATGAAAGGAAGGACAGACCATGGAGACAATTAAGCAAATGATCGCCTGCTTCGGTGTGCTTGTGGGAGTGTCAGTCGGAGCGGCTTCACGGCCCGACGCGACGGCGGCCAGCGGCCAGGAACCCCCGCGCCCGGTTAGTGCGTTCCCAACCGCTGAGGGCTTCGGGGCCAAATCGCGGGGCGGCCGCGGCGGCCGGATTATCGCGGTCACGAACTTGAACGACTCGGGAACAGGCAGTCTCCGACAGGCTCTTGAGGTCGCGACGGGCCCCCGAATTGTCATCTTTCGAGTCAGCGGCACCATCGCTTTGAAATCGGACATCCGCATCCGAGGCGAGGCGGGCAGCTTCGTGACCGTGGCCGGCCAGACCTCTCCCGGCGGCGTTCAGCTGAAGGGAGACGGATTGATCGTCATGGACGGGGCGCATGATGTCGTGCTTCGTCATCTCCGCATCCGTCCCGGCGCTCACCTCCCCGTCCTCAGGGATACTAATGGCTTCATCGCGTGGGGAAATAACGGAAAGCCCGTGTATAACATCATTGTCGACCATTGCTCCCTGGAGTGGTCAACCGACCAGAACGGCCCCGACGCGTGGCATTGGGTGACAAACTACACTTCGCAATGGAATATCATCGCGGAAGGCACAACGAAAGGGCATGCAAAGGGGCCGCATGGCATGGGCATCCTCATCGGCGGCAGGACCGCCGACGAAAAGCTCACCATGTCGATTCACCATTGCCTCTTTGCCCACAACGGTGGCAGAAATCCTTTGATCTCAAGCGCGGACGTCGTTGATTTCCGCAACAACGTCGTCTACAACTGGGGAGGAAACAACGCCGCCAACTGGGGCAGTTATGTCGGCAACCAGAGCGCCTTTGGCAACATCGTGAACAACCTCTACATCGCCGGTTCCAACAGCAGCACAGCCAACATCTATTGGCTCGAGAACGGGGGCCCAACCCGCATCGACGAATCTCCGGCGGATCGGGGAGGGACCCGGGTGTTCATGGACGGCAACCTGGGCCCGAACCGCTCTTCCGAGGACACCGATGATTGGACCAACGGCGTGTTCAATCTGGACTACTGGAAGCGTGACAGGAGCTCGCATTTCCCGGAAGCGTCTCAGACTCAGTTCAGGGCTTCGAGCCCGTTCGCAGCGCCGCCGGTCACCGCCGTCCCGGCCCGAGAGCTCAAGTCCGCTATTCTGCCGACCGTGGGCGCCTCGAAGCCATTTCGCGACGCGCTCGATGCGAGGATCGTGAAAGACGTGATCGACGTCACGGGCAACATTGACAAGATCGGCCCCGGAGGGCCCTGGTCGGTCCTCACCGGAGGGTCGCCGCCCACCGACTCTGACCACGACGGCATACCCGACGCCTGGGAAAGGGCGCACGGGCTCGACCCGACCAACCCGCGCGACGGCTCGAGAACGGTCGCTAATGGCTACACCAGCGTTGAGAATTACCTCAATGAGCTGGCAGGCGATCCGATCCCCTGACCAGATTGGAGGTTCAAACATGGCTGCGCACCTGACAAGAAGGCGCTTTCTCCTGGCGGCGGCAAGTGTGATGGCATCGTCACCTACTGCCTGGACAAGCGGTCCCGGAACCAGACCTTTTCTTTTGCCCAGAAGTTGTCTCGTGAATTCCAGAGAGACAAAAGATGAATGCTGCCAGCCGTACAACTGAGAGAGGTGCATGCGATAACTGCATGAAAAGGAGCGACTGCGATGATCAATCCCATTAAAGCACTTCTGATGATTCTCGTCACTCTGGCCGCCGCCCCACTGGGCACTCAAGCGGAGAGCCCCCTATCAGCGCTCCCCAGCAAGCCTGGCCGACACATCGACCGGATCAAGGCCCTGGAAGACAATTCCTGGCTGGAACTCGGGACTCCTGCTGCCGACCCAAAATGGGGCCGGGCGCGCGGCCGATCCTGGACCTCGGAGATGCCGCTGGCCCCCGAGCTGCGCGGTGCCTTCCTTCAGGGTGAAGGGCGGCATGGCTACACCAAGCCGGACGGCCACTACATGGACGATCTCTGGTTCTACGACATCAACGCCCACCGTTGGATCTGTTGCTATCCCGGAGCGCCGGCAAAGACCCTGCGGCTGCGGCTCAATGCAGATGGCTTTGAGGCAACGCCGGATGGAGACCTCATTCCCGTTGCTCAGCAGGTCCACGGCTACGAGATGAACACGTATGACACCGACGGGAAACGCCTGCTGAGCATGCCGAACACGCACACCTATTGGGAAAAGGCGATGCCGCAGCGCAAGGACTGGCTCAAGCCGCCGCCGGCGGACGCCAGTCCCTGGTTCTATGAGACAATTACGGGAAAGTGGAAGCGTCTGCGCACGGGCACGAGAGGCCCCCGGACCGGATGCGGCGACACGCTTGTCTACCTTCCGGGCCGCAAACAAGCCTTCTACCTGTATCGCAGCGACGACGTGTGGCTGTACGACACTCAGACAGACACCTGGCAGAACGTGGAATCCAAAGGCCCCAGACCTCCCTTCGGCATCGATGCCACATCCTGCTACGACTCCAAGCGCCATCGTATCTATATCGGAGGCGGCAGCTATCCAGTCGCGCCTTCGGGCACACACGCATTCTGGGTCTACGACTTGAAGGCGAACACCTGGTTGGACCCCAGGCCGGGAGGGTCGCCATGCAAGGGTTCCAACAGCTATCCCACCAAGAACGCCGTCATGGTGTATGATCCATGGAACGACAAGGTGCTGCTCCTGTTCCATTCTTTCCATGACGACACCCCGGAGAGACTTGGAGTATATGTGTACGACCCGAACACCAACGCCTGGGACGATGAGGCGCTGCTTGTCTCCGACAAACTGGGCCGTAACCGACAGGCCAAGAACGGATTCTACGACTCGGAGTTAAACGCCGTTTTCATCCACTCTGCCGGTGACAGCGAGGATGACGGCACCATCTGGGTGTATCGCTACCGACGGGCCACCCAATAGCCTGGGGCGGCCCTGGGGAGCTCAGGCAGCCCCATTCCTCCGTAACATGAGTCATGGCTGAAAGAGCTTGACTTGTGATCTGGCACAAAGGATAAAAGACCAAGATCGATCCTCATTATGAAGCTCCAAGACTTTTCGTGACCTGCATCCACTGTGTGGATATTTGGAGGTCGTCCGCGAGGAAGGACGGCCTTGAACTGGGCGGCAGACTGCAAGTCCTTCTTGACGTTGGGACCTGGTTTTCCATCACGACACGAGTCTGACTCGTATCAACTACCGGTCGTGTTCCGGCATGCCGTAGACGGAGTTCAAAATGACTGAGATTTCTTTTCGGTTTTGGGCGGTACGAGCGTTTGGCAGACATTCGCACGGCGCGGCAAACGGTGGCATAGCCGCTAAAGCCAAGCGCCGCGGTTCCGCTCTGATCCTGCGACTTTGGCTCATTGGAGCTACGTGTGTTGCAGGAAGTCCGGCGGCCGAGGCTCAAGAGGGTTTTGTGACGGCCACATTCGGGAACACCGCGAACGCACAGTATCCTCAGACCCT
This sequence comes from bacterium, assembly GCA_013203085.1. GTDB lineage: Bacteria > Auribacterota > JABMQX01 > JABMQX01 > JABMQX01 > JABMQX01. The sequence continues at coordinate 11,387 of JABMQX010000016.1, forward strand.
GAAGATCGAGCGGGAAGTGATGCGCTTTGATTTGTCTTCTCTGCCGAGAGGTGTGAAGATCCAACGGGCGATTCTGCGATTCCCCTTCCGGTCTGATTGGGGTGGTCATGCAGCAGTGAAACTGTCGCCCATCGGTGTTTCGAAGCGGTCTTTGCCCACACATCCGCCGGCCCATCGTTCACTGAATGTCACGCAGGCAGTGAGGATCTGGGCTGCCAGCCCCGCGGCCAACCGAGGATTGAAGATTGTGCAGGCTGGCCGGGCCGAGCTTCAGGAAGCCATCTTGGAACTCAGTTATGTTGGCCCGGCTGCTCAGCCGCTGCCGGTGGTGACGCAATTGCAGGGCGAGCACCGCAACGGCCAGACCTTCTTGACGTGGTGCGAACCACACAACATTGTTGGCAAGGACGAGCCAACCTTTGAAAAGTTCGAACTGGCCATTCTGGATGCTCAGGCCGAGCGGCGGATCTTCTATCGTGTCTATCGGCATAGCGAGCCGATCACGGCAATCAACCTGGGTCAAGCCGAGTTGGTCTGCGAGGTTCCGGAGGCCTTATCAGGTTGGAACTTGCTGGCCATTGCCAACACAGAACATCCACAGCTTCGTCTGACCAAGCGATCGCCGTTACGCAGCGGCAACCTGCGACTGGAACACATTATGACGCGATATCGTGTAAGTGACAATGAGGCACCGTTGCCGCGCACCGTGGGGCTGGCCGTGCTGACGGCCAAACAGCCCGGATCTCATTACTATGCAGTGACCGTGTCGGCTGATGGCCGCGAAGCGGTGGATCGTCTCACCGCCGGGCAGAGCCTAACCGTTGCGATCGATGAGAGTCCGGCCAAGTTCCCGGCAATTATTAATGGGAGCATTATATAATTGACATGGAGATGAGTTTCATGTATTATTATATGTATGATTACAAAAGATGCACGTTCACTTTCTCCGGAAGCGCAGGAAGACCTCCGCCGTCGGGTGGTGGGGGCAATCCTGCAGC
>JABMQX010000158.1 GCA_013203085.1 bacterium
GGGGCCTATATCTTCGATGTTGGGGCACGTGATCCCGAAGGTGTTATTCCGGCTGGACCAGCCTTTATGGGGCCGGAGTCGCTGAGAGCGATAAGTCACGCGGTGAAAGAAGCCACTCGCTTGGGGTTGGAACTTGGCTTCATCACCTCGAGCAGTTGGAATGCCGGGGGCCCTTGGGTCACTCCCGAGCATGCAAGCATGGGGTTGCACCATTCCCAGATGGCAGTAAAAGGCCCTGTCAAGTTCTCCCAGGCGTTACCGTTTCCTTCGATTCCGAAGAAAACACCCAGACGTCCTGATGGATTTCCGATCTACTATAAGGATATTGCGGTTCTGGCGTTTCCCCAGACGACAGAAAAACTGATAGAAGATGCGACGTCCATCATCAACCTGACGAACCGTCTGGAGAAAAACGGCCGTCTCACCTGGGACGTTCCGGCTGGCAAATGGACAATCATGCGATTCGTCTGCACGAATACCGGCCAGGGTTTGGCTATTCCCAGCCCGAACTCCGGCGGCCTCGTGATCGACCACTTTAATCCCGAAGCCACAGAGATGCATTTTCAGTATCTCATAGACCGTTTGCTATCAGGACTGGGGAGTCTTGAGAATACCGCCCTGAAGTACATGTACTTGTGCAGCTACGAAGTTCGCGGCCAGGTCTGGACACCGGATCTTCTGCGAGAATTCCAGAAGCGCCGCGGGTACGATATGACTTCCTATCTTCCGGCCTTATTCGAGTTCACGGTGCAAAACAAAGAGATCACCGAGCGGTTTCAGTACGATTTCAGGAAGACCCTTGGGGAGTTGCTCGTTGATGCCTTCTACAGGAAAGCCAGGGAGATGTCGAACGAGCACGGCTTTTTGCTATGCGCTGAAGCAGGCGGCCCCGGGCCACCCACTCATCAGGTGCCGGTTGACGCACTGAAGGCTCTTGGGGCGCTGGATATCCCCCGCGGCGAATTCTGGAACAAGCATAACATCTGGGTGGTAAAAGAAACCGCCTGCGCCTCACATATCTACGGCAAGAAAATTGTAGATATGGAGGCCTTCACCAGTTGGCGGCATTGGCAGGACGGGCCGTTTGAGCTCAAGCCGCTGGCCGATCGCGCCATGTGCGGAGGCACAAACCATTTCACCCTTCACACTTTCGCTCATAACCCGCCCGAGGCCGGCCTGCCGGGATGGGTTTACCACGCCGGGACGCACATCAACGTGAATCTGGTCTGGTGGCCGAAAGCCAAGCCGTTCATTGACTATCTGTCGCGGTGCTCTTACCTCCTTCAGCAAGGCCTCTTTGTCGCCGATGTTTGCTACTACTACGGTGACCAGGGCTTTAACTTCGTACCGCCGAAGCACGTGGACCCTTCCCTGGGATACGGACATGACTACGACGTCACCAACGCCGAGGTGATTCTGTCCCGCATGGGCGTTGAGAATGGCAGGATCGTCTTGCCGGATGGTATGGGCTACGAGTTGCTGGTTCTTCCCGACCGAGAAGACATTGACTTGGAAGTGCTGCGGAAACTCGAAAAACTGATCGAAGACGGAGCTACAGTTGTGGGACGCAAGCCCACCCAATCAAACGGCCTGACAGATTACCCCCACCGCGATGAGAAGGTTAGTAACCTCGCAAACAAGCTCTGGGGCCCATGTGACGGCACAAAAGTCAAACAGCGCTCTTACGGAAAAGGCAAGATAATCTGGGGTCGCAGCTTGCGCGAGATTTTGCAGGACCGAGGTATTGGACCAGACTTCAGTTTTGCAAGCCGAAGCGAGGGAACTGAGCTGGATTACATCCATCGCCGTACGAAAAGTGCGGACATCTACTTTGTCAGGAATAAAAATATGCGATGGGAAAAGGTGGACTGCATTTTCCGCGTGAAAGGAAAAACGCCGGAACTGTGGATGCCCGATACCGGCGAGATGCGCAAACAGGTCGTTTTCGATTTTGTGGAAGGCGGGACGATAGTGCCGTTACGACTGCCTCCGGCGGGTTCGGTATTCGTAATATTTCGGGAAAAGGCCGGAGAAGATCGTGTTGTCTCTGCGAGCAGAGCTGACAGTCAAGTTTTCCCGCTGTCACCGGGCATTCCACAGGAATTTGCCTCCATCGAAGTTCTGCCGGGTGAACATAATGATATCGAGCTGCAGTTCTGGAAAGGCGGAACATATGTTCTCACAACTGCCCGAGGCAAGAGAACAAAGGTCGAGGTGGAAGCTGTCCCGGCGGTGCAGGAAATTACCGGCCCATGGGAGATTCGTTTTCCCGAAGGCTGGGGAGCACCTGCATCGAAAGTCTTTCCTGAGCTTGTCTCCTGGACTGAAGATTCTGAAGACGGGGTGAAATACTTCTCCGGCACCGCTTCCTATTACAAGGAATTTGATCTTCCCGCAGAGCTATCACAGCCCGATAAGCAACTTTTTCTTGAGTTAGGTCGAGTCAGGGTTGTAGCCGATGTTTACCTCAATGGCAAACATCTCGGCATTCTGTGGAAGCCGCCGTTTCGATTGGACATTACAAAGTTAACCAAGCCCAGGAAGAATCGGCTCGTAGTTGAGGTTGCCAATCTCTGGTCAAATCGCCTCACCGGCGATGCCAAGTTGCCCAAGAGCAAGAGATATTGTCGAACGAACATGAAAAATGCCCTGACTTGGAGTTCACCATGGAAGGAAACTCCTTTGCCGGAATCGGGCTTACTGGGTCCAGTGCGCCTGCTCGCTGTGAGGAAAACAATAGTGAGACTGCCAAGGTGAGCGGTTTGCCCCGTGAAAAGCAAAGAGGGAATCTGGCTGGGCCTATTACGAGCCTCATTCTCAAGCGATTTCAGATGTTCTCCCTGTCGTTGAGGGTATCACGGCTCAATCGTTGGCTTCTTGGTTCGACATTTCCTGATTCGGAAATAATGGCGCCGTATTGTCACCGTTCCCGTAGAAGATGCCCGTTCCAAGGGCCGTAGCGTAAAATGCCGCCTTCTTGTGTGTCTGTGTTCCCAACTTCAGTTACGATCATAGCCAGTGTATCCGGATGGCTCAAACAGTATTGCCTGACCTCATCCGGGGTCATCACCATAAGGGCGGTCGAAAGAGCGTCAGCGATTGCGGCAGTAGGCGCCAAAGACCAAGCAGCACGTTTGCTCTTAACTGGCTGCCCGCTTCGGGGGTCAATGATATGTTGGCCCTTCTGCAAACCCGAGCCGCTTATGGCCCTGTTCTGCAAATCGAAATGCGCTATGGTTCGTCTGTGATTGCCGGGGTAACTCAGCGTAACCGGCCATCCCTTTGTCCCTTGCGGCTCCCCAATGGCCAAAACTGAACTGTAGCCCCCGTGAATCAGAGCGGCATCAATACTCCAGTCACGCAACAGCGCAGCCATTCGGTCAAC